>CAYSAR010000005.1:0-26301 GCA_964428985.1 uncultured Gemmatimonadaceae bacterium
GAGTTCTGCTGCCCGACGTTCGTGTTGAACGAGTTCAGGTTGCGCGAGAACTCATCCTGCTCGGCGGTGTTGATGAGCTGGCGGAACGCGAGGCGGTTCTTGTCGTTGATCTGCCAGTCGAGTCGCCCGAACAGGTTCTGCAGCGGGTTGTTGCGCCGGACCGCCGCCGACGACCCGATGTCCACGCCGTAGTTGTCCATCATGATCTGGCGGATGCGCGCAATCGAATCGAGCGAGACGTCGCCGACGACGCCGGCACCGAGATCCTCGGCCGGACCCGCCGACGGGTCCGAGCGCGACTGCCATTCGGGCGCGACGAAGAAGTGCAGCTTGTCGCGAATGATTGGGCCACCGAGCGAGAAGCCGTAGTTCTTGACGTCGAAATCGGCATCGCGGATGAAGTCCTCGCTCGCCGCCATCTTCGGCGTGCGGAACGAGTACGTCGCGCCGCCGGTGAACGTGTTCGTGCCGCTGCGCGTCACGGCGTTCACGAGCATGCCCGCGAAGTTGCCGTAGCGCACGTCGGTCGGGCTCATGAGGACCTGGAACTCCTTCACCGCCTCGAGCGACATGATGCGGCCCGCGGTCGCGCCGCCGGGCGTGCCGCCCGACGAGCCGAGGCTGAACCGGTCGTTCTGGTTCACGCCGTCCACGGTGTAGTTGTTGAAGCGGTTGTAGACGCCACCCGCCGAGGCGCCACCGCCGTCGGCCGGCCGGATCACCTGCGGGGTGAGCTTCGTGAAATCGGTGTAGTCGCGGTTCAGCGTCGGCATGCGGCGGATCAGCGTGTCCGACATGACCGTCGCGACGCCCTGGCGCGTCGGGGAGAAGTCGTTCTCGTCCGCCGCCGCCGTCACGCTCACCGCCTCGAGCTGCGTCGGCGCGTTCTCGAGACGCGCGTCGACGACCGTCGTCTGGCCGAGGGCGACCTCGACCTCGCTCTTCGAGAACGGCCGATAGCCGATCATGCGGATCGTGACGACGTACGGGCCGCCCGGCGCGAGGCCCTGGACGAAGAAGCGACCGTTCGACCGCGTGAGGACTGCCGCGCGGAAGCCGGTCGCCGTGTGCCTGATCTCCACCTGCGCGTTCTCGAGCGGTCGGCTCCCCTCATCGGTCACCAGGCCGCCGATGGCGCCGGTGGTGAGGCCCTGTGCCGCCGCGCCCTGATAGCCGGAAATGGCGAGCAGTGCGGCGACGCCGAAGGCGAGCCCTCGCGTGAATCGCATTGTCGGTTCTTCCTGGGGAAGGAGGTCGTGGTCCCGAGCGGCGTCTCGCCGCGGACCGTCAATCCTGATGGTGCACCCGTGAAAGTATGGGGCGCCTCGAAGGCGGGCAAGCAACGGTTAGGTCACGTTGATGCGGGGTGCGGGAGCGGCCTTCAACGCCGAGGTGCCGAGGTGTTCGAGGGTCGCCGAGAACGGCAACTGCAACTGAATTCATTAGGGGGCTTCCGGGCAAGATCTCGCCCCGGAAGCCCCCCAGAAATGCCATTGCAGTCTGGGCGCGCTCGGCGACTCGGCGTTGAGAAGTCCCTCGGTGACTCGGCGTTGAGAAAGCAGTCCCTCGGTGGCCCTCGCCGTTCCCCTCTTCGCCTCGGCGGTGAACGCCCTTACTCCCGGTTCGTCGCCGACGTCCGTCGCCCCACCGTCAGGTAATAGACCGGGATGCCCACCAAGCACACCGCGAACACGCCGAGCGTCTGCCACCGGCTGCTCTCCTGGATCAGCGCGTTCCCCAAGAGATAGAGTACCGCGAGCATGAACAGCGCCGGCACCACCGGATACCCGGGCACGCGGAAGCTCGGGTCGTACCCCGGCGTCCCACGCAGCTTGAAGATCGACGCCACCGCGAGGAAGTAGAACGGCAGGAACGCCGTCACGAACGCGTCGGCGAGCTGTTCGAACGTGCGCAGCAGCACGAACGCGGTGCCGAGCGCGGCGGCGAGCGCGATCGCGACCCATGGCGTCCCGAGCTTCGGATGTACCGCCGCGACCGGCTTGAAGAAGAGGCCGTCCTCGGCCATCGCGAAGAAGACGCGCGGGCTGGTGAAGAGCACGGTGTTGAGCGTGCCGAACGTCGAGACCATCACCGTCACCGAGACGAAGATGACGCCGGCCGGCCCAATGATGCGCTGCGCGACATCGGCGGCGACGAGGCGCGAGGTGCGCATCTCTTCGATAGGCAGGACCGCGAGATACGCCAAGTTCGCGAGCAGGTAGATCGCGATGACCATGAGCGTGCCGCCGATCAGCGCGCGCGGCAGGTTCCGGCGCGGGTCCTGCACCTCGCCGCCGTTGTATGACAAGTCGGCCCAGCCATCGAACGCCCAGAGCGTGCTCACAAGCGCGAGGCCGAACGCCGGGATCGTGAAGCTGCCCTCGGGCACCAGCGGGAAATAGTGCCCGCCGGTCTCGGGAAGGCCGAGCGCGAAGGCGACCGCGATGATGAACACGAGCGCGCCGTACTTCGCGAGAACGGTCAGGTTCGTGAACGTCGCGCCGACGCGCACCCCCACGATGTTGAACGTCGCGGTGAGCAGGATCGCCGCAGCGGCGGCGTACCGCACCGGCATCACCGCCTCGAGGTTCCACCCCATGACGCGGAAGAAGTACTCGGCGCAGGTGATCGCGATCGCGCCGAGCGAGGCGGCGCGGATCATGACGAGCTGGCTCCAGCCGAACACGAACGCCGTCGCGTTCCCCCACGCCTGCTTCAGGAACACGTAGATGCCGCCGGTGCGCGGCAGCGCGCTCGCGACCTCGGCGATCGTCAGCGCTCCACAGATCGCGAACACGCCGCCGGCGACCCACGACGCGAGCATCGGGAGCGGACCGGGGAGGCGGTCGGCGATGCCGGCCGGCGAGCGGAAGATGCCGGAGCCGATCGTCGAGCCGATGACGACGGCGATGGCACTCCACAGGCCGATGCGGCGCTGGAGCGATTCGGGGGCGGAGGGCATTCGGGCTATACTACTACCTGCCACCGGCCTCCGGCCACCTGTCGTCCCCACCGTTCGCCCACCTGCACGCGATGCTGACGCTCTTCTGGACCTGCGCGGTCCTCATCGTCGTCTCCCAGCTCATGATCCTGCGGTCGACGTTCCGGGCGCAGCGGGGCATGGGCGACGGCGCGGAAGGCGCCGGCACCGCCCCGCGCAACGGACCGCTCGAGTGGGCGTTCGCGATCGTCCCGGCGCTCGCGCTCATCGCGCTCCTCGTCCTCACCTGGCGGGCCACGGCATGAACGAGGTCCTTCGCGATTTCATCGCGCTGACGAAGCCGCGGATCATCTCGCTGCTGCTCGTCACGACGATCGCGCCGATGTACGTCGCGGGCACGCCCGGGTGGGTGACGCTGCTCGTCGTGACGCTCGGCGGCTACCTGATGGCCGGCGGTGCGAACGCGGTGAACATGTACCTCGACCGCGACATCGATGACGTCATGTCGCGCACGAAGAAGCGGCCGATCCCGAGCGGCCGCATGCACGCGACCGCCGTGCTCGCGTTCGGCGTCGGCATCGCGACCGCCGCGACGTTCCTGCTCGCGGTGTTCGTGAACGTGCTGTCGGCCGCGCTCGCGCTCGCCGGCTTCTACTTCTACGTCTTCATCTACACGCGCTGGCTCAAGCGTTCGTCGCCGCAGAACATCGTGATCGGCGGCGCGGCGGGCGCGTTCCCGCCGCTGGTGGGGTGGGCGGCGGTCACGAACCGCGTCGACCTCACCGCGATCTACCTGTTCCTGATCATCTACTACTGGACGCCCCCGCACTTCTGGGCGCTCGCGCTGAACAAACAGCGCGACTACGGCAGTGCCGGCGTCCCGATGGCGCCGCTCGTCTGGGGCGAGCGCGAGACCATCAACCAGATGTGGTGGTACTCGGTGCTGTTGGTGGCGCTAACGCTGCTCCCGGTCACGTTCGGCGCGTTCGGCCTTCCATACCTCGTGATGGCGCTCGCCTTGGGCCTCGTGCTCCTCTGGGGCGTCTGGCGCGTTCGCCGCGCGGCGGATTTCACGAAGCCGGCGTGGTGGGTGTATGGGTACTCGTTGCTGTACCTGGCGCTGGTGTTCGTGGCGATGGTCATCGACCGTCGCGTGTGATGCGAGACGAGGGACGAGGGAGGAAGCCCGGCGACGAGAGTCGCGGGGAGTGATGCGAGGTGCATGCACCTCTCGTCATTCCCCGCGACTCGCGTCGCCGTGCGCCTTTCCCGATCTCTCTTCCAGCATCCGCCCGCTAGACGACGATGAGCTCCCGCTGGATCTCACCGGGCGTGACGACCAGCTCCCCCTCGGAGGAGATGTACGCATTCACCTCCGTCCGCATCCCGATCTCGCCGGCGAGGTAGATGCCCGGCTCGATCGAGAATCCGACACCGGGGATCAGCAGGCGCGTCTCGCGCGTCTCGAGGTTGTCGATGTTCGGGCCGGCGCCGTGAAGTCCCTTCGCGTCGATCGAGTGGCCGGTGCGATGCGTGAAGTGGGGGCCGAAGCCACGCTGCTCGATGACGGCGCGCGCGGCGTCGTCGGCATCGCCGCCGCGCACGGGCTCGCCCTTCGCGAGGCGCCTCTGTAGGACGTCGATCGCGGCGTCACGCGCGTCGCGCACCGCCGACCACACCTCCTGCGCCCGAGCGCTCGGCGCGCCGATCGACGCCATCCACGTCTGGTCGGCCCACATGCTACCGGGAGCCTGACCGGCGTCGGTCGCGAAGAGGTCAATCAACAACACATCCCCCTCTCGGATCGGGCGCGGCTGGTCGGCCGACGGCTCGTAATGCGGGTTCGCCCCGTTCTCGGTCGCCGCGACGATCGGCCCGTGATCCGAGAACAAGCCGGCGCGCGCGAATCCCTCCTGGAGCCACGCCATCACCGCATGCTCGTGCAGCGGCGTCGCGGTGCGCGCGGCAGCACCGGCCCGCTGGAACGCGTCGAGCGCGAGCGAACGCAACACCTCGGCGTTCCGACGGTGGCTCGCGATCTCGGCGTCGCTCCACACGGCGAAGAACCGCGAGACGAGGTCGGCGCTCGTCACGACCTCCGCGCCGGCGGCGCGGACCATCTCGATGACGCCCGCAGGGACGCGATCGACGACCGGCACCGCATCACCCGCCGAATACTCCATCGCGACGCGCTTGCCGCGCACGAGTCGCGCGAGCTCCTCCTCGAGCGCACGCCATGAACTGTAGACGACCTTCCCCCATTCGGGCGGCCAGGCCGACCACGGCCCCTGTTCAATCGCATGGGTGATCGCGACCGGCGCGCCGCGCGCGGGGATCCAGCCGAAGATGCGACGCGTACCCATGCCATGTAGGCCGAGCAGCGACGTCGCGACAGGATTCAGGCCGCGGAAGTCGTAGATGAGCCAGCCATCGACCTTCGCGTCGACGAGCGCGGCCTGGACGTCGGGAAGCGTGCGTGCGTCGAGCATCAGTGGCCCTTCCTCCATTCGGCGCGCCATTCGCAGGTGCCATCGCCGCGGCTCGCGCACCGCACGTGCTCCACCGCGCCGACGCTTCCCATGAGCTGTTGCATGAGCTCGCGCAGCGTCGCCTCGTAGAACGCGCAGCCGGCCAAGCGTGGCGCCGCGTTGAGCGTCACCGAGCGCGCGGCCGGCACCTCGAGCAGCACGCTGCCGCCCACGCGGCGGCTGCGACCGGCGAGGATGCGCTTGCTGATGCGACGCACCTGGCGCAGCGCGATCGGCCGCGCGAAGAGCGCCGGCAGGCCGCGCACGAACTTGCGCGTGAACCCGCCGATCTCGGCATAGGTGCGACGCGCGAGGAGGCGGCCCGCCTCGCGGAAGACCGCCTCGGCGTCAGGTCGGCGACCGATCAGCTTCGCGATGCCCGACGCCTCGGCGAGCGTCGCGCGATGCCCGCGCTTCACCGCCTCGGCATACCGACGGATCTGCGCGAGCACCGTGTCGCTCAGCCCGAACCGCTTGACACGCAGCTCCTCGACGAACTCCGCCTCAAGGTCCCCATCGGGGAGGTCGACAGACCGGACGGCCTCGAGCAGCACCAGGGGGACCAGCGGTTCGACAGTCTCGGACACGGACGCTCGCGCGGTGATGGCGGTGGGGACCGACGCGCCCCCGCGACGGTCGCGCAGTGGCCGCGCGGCGTGTCGGGACGCAGCGACGGAAGCTAACTTGCCCTGCATGTCGACGCACGGCTCCCCGGCGGCATGACGCGCATCGCCGATGCCACTGCTTTCCGCGCCGCCCTCGCGCGGTTCGCGTCGGGCGTCACCATCCTCACGATGCGCGACGAGGACGGCACCGACCACGGCATGACCGCGACCGCGTTCACGTCGGTCTCGCTCGACCCGCCACTCATCCTCGTCTGCGTCGACCGCACCGCGTCGATGTTCGAGCCGCTGCAGCAGGCCCAGCGGTTTGCGGTGAACATCCTTGCCGACTCGCAGGTGCAGGTGTCGCGCGCCTTCGCCGCGAAGGACATCGACCGGTTCAAGGGCTTCATCTTCGAGCGCGGCATCGGCGATGTCCCGATCCTCGTCGGCGCGCACGCCCATCTCGAATGCCGCGTGCACGCGCGCCACGAGGCCGGCGACCACACGATCATCGTCGGCGAGGTGGAGGCGTGCGCCACTGGGGAAGGTTCACCGCTCGTGTACTATCGTGGTACGTACGGTCGCTTCGCGCCCTGAACCCGTGGCACCGGCGCGGCTCCACGCCCGTATGGACTGACATGAACCTCGAGCTCGAGAAGGAGCACGTCGTCCAGACGCTCTGCGCGCACTATGCGCAGGACCATCTGAGCACCGGTGAACTGGAGGCGCGCTTCGAGCGCGTCTACAAGGCCGAGGACGCGTCGACGCTTCGGACCGTGCTCGAGGGTCTTCCGGCGATGCGCGGCGGGCTCGTCGCGCCGCCTCAGCCGCTGTACGAGCTCGCGCGCCCGTCGTCAGGGCCGGCGATGCCGAGCAAGCGCATGATCGCGGTCTTCAGCGGCGTCGAGCGCACGGGAAACTGGTCACCGGGCGAACGCCTCGAGGGCACGGCGGTCTTCGGCAGCATCGAGCTCGACCTGCGCGAAGCGGAGATCCCGCCGGGCGGCATCGACATGAACTTCAGCGCCTATCTCGGCAGCGTCGAGGTCATCCTGCCGCCCGGCATCGGTGCGGACGTCGACTGCGGCGCGCTCTTGGGCAGCGTCGTCGACAAGACCCACGCCGGCTCCCCCGGCGCCCCGCGCGTGCGCATCACCGGCGAGACGGTGATGGGGAGCATCGAGGTGCGCACGAAGCTCCCGAAGAAGGCGAGGATGGAGTCGTGGCGGGCGCAGCTCAAGGCATGGTTCGGCGGGTCCTGACGTCGAACTGCAGGGACAGGGGGCACGTGGCAGAGAGCAGTGATTGCGATGCTGGCGTTGGCCGCTGTGCCTGCCACCTGCAACCTGCCCACTGCCTCCTGTAGTTACGGCCCGTGCGCCAAGAACGCCGCCGTGTACCGCTCGATCGACTCCTCGATCACCCGCATCGCATCCTCGCTCTTCCCCCACCCCGCGACCTCGACGCGTTTGCCTTCGAGGTCCTTGTAGATCGCGAAGAAGTGCTCGATCTCGCGCAGGTGGTGCTGCGGGATGTCGGCGATGTCGAAATACTCGCCATGCGCGGGGTCGTCGCACGGCACCGCGAGGATCTTGTCGTCGGGCTCCCCCTTGTCGAGCATCTTGAGCACGCCGATCGGCCGCACGTCGACGAGGCACCCCGTGAACGTCGGCTCCTTGATCAACACGAGCACGTCGAGCGGGTCGTTGTCCTCATGCAGCGTGCGCGGGATGAGGCCGTAGTCGCCGGGGTAATGCACGGCCGAGTAGAGCACGCGGTCGAGCCGGAAGAGTCCCGAGTCCTTGTCGAGCTCGTACTTGTTGCGCGCGCCCTGCGGGATCTCGATGACCGCGGTGACGACCTCCGGCGGCGACTTCCCGGGCGGGATGTCCTTCCAGGGATGGATCACGCGGTGTCCGTGCGCTCGAGCGCGTCGCGGCGACGCCGCGCGGCGCGCCGGCGCCATGCGAGCGAGACCCCGTACAGCACGTACATCACCGCCGCGATCGCATAGGCGGCATGGAAGAACGCGGAGTTCTCAGGCATGCATCGCGTCCTCCACCGCGTCCCGGTCGGACGCGATCGCGTACCGCATGCGCACGAACGCGATGTAAAGGAGCGTGAACGCCCCGAGCGCGAGGAAGAACGTCTTGATCATGACCGGCGGCATCTGGATGCCTTCGGTGTTCGCGACGATGGGCCTCGGATGCATCGTGTTGAACAGGTAGACGCTCAGATGGATGAAGGGGATGAGCAATGCGCCGAGGATGCCGACGATCGCCGAGTAGCGCGCGCGCGCTTCCCGCTCATGCACCGCGCCGCGCAATACGAGGTAGCCGAGGAAGAGGAACCAGAGGAAGAGCGTGAGGGTCAGGCGCGCGTCCCACTGCCACCAGGCGCCCCAGATCGGTCGCGCCCAGATCGGGCCCGTGACTAGGACGACGGTCGTGAACACGACGCCGACCTCGGCCGACGACTCGGCGAAGCGGTCGAGGCGCGCGTCGCGCAGGAAGAGCCAGAAGCCACCGGCGAGCGCGGTGAGCCCGAACGCGAGGAAGGCGCACCACGCCGCCGGCACGTGGATGTACATGATCTTCTGCGCTTGGCCCTGCAGCAGTTCCGGCGGCGTGTACCAGATCGCGCGCACGTACGCGCCGGCGACGGCGAGGGCGGCGAGCGCGAGGAGCCAATCGAAGCCGGCGTCGGGTCGGGATGTCGGCGTCGAGGGGGTCGGTCGTGCAGGAGCGTTCATTGGTGCATCAAAGGTCGCGGGTCGCGGGCTGGCGCGCGAGTCGGGCCCATGCCCTCAGTCCTCGATCGTGAACGGGAAGGCGAGACTGCAGGCCCAGGCGAACACGAGGTCGAACGCGAGCAACACGCGCAGCCACGCGAACGACTCCTCGATCGGGCGGCCGGCGAGCAGCTTCGCCGTCGCCTGCGCCGCGGGCATCACGATTGGCACGAAGAACGGCAGCGCGAGCACCGGCAGCAGCAGCTCGGCCATGCGCGTGTTGCTCGTGAGGCCGGCGAAGAGCGTTCCGACGCTCGCGAGGCCGATCGCCGCGAGCACCATGACCGCGACGAGCGCGAGGGCGGCGTAGCCGCCGACCGGGAGGTTGTAGAAGAGCGCGAGCGCGGGCATCGCGACCGCCTGCACGCCGAGCACGAACGCGAGGTTCGCGATCGCCTTGCCGACGAAGATCGCTTGGCGCGGCACGGGGGCGACGAGCAACGCATCGAGCGCCGCCTCGTGCTGCTCGACGCCGAACGACCGGTGCATGCCGAGCAGCCCGCTGAACGTGAACGTCACCCAGAGCACGCCCGGCGCGAGGTCGAGCGGGCCGACGGCGGTCGGATCCCACGCGAAGTAGAAGATCACGAGCGCGAGGAGCGAGAGCACGAGCGCCGAGAGGAACGCGCTGCGCGTGCGGAACTCGATCGCAAGGTCCTTGCGCGCGATGAGCCAGGCCGCGGCGAACGTGCCGGGACGGCGGGGCGACGGATCGGCGAGCGCGTCGTTCACGCGACGAGTTCCCGATACTCCGCCGCATAGCGCGCGGCATCAAGCCCCTCGGCGCGGTCGGTGCGCACGAACCGACCGCCGCGCATGACGACCGCATGGCTCGCGAGCTCGAGCCCTTCGTGGAGATGGTGCGTCACGACGACGAGGGCGGCGCCGGCCGCGCGCCGCTCGCGCAGCATCGCGGTGAGGGCGGCCGCCCCCTGCGCGTCGAGTCCCGTGTACGGCTCGTCGGCGAGGAGGACGCTCGGCCCATGCACGATCGCGCGGGCGATCGCGACGCGCTGTTGCAGGCCACGCGAGAGCGCACGCACGGGGACGTCGGCGCGATCGACGACGCGCAGCGCCTCGAGCGCGCGGAGCGCCGCGTCGTCCACGTCGGGGACGCCGTGCAGTGACGCCGCGAATCGCACGTTCTCGCGCGCGGTGAGCGCGTCGTAGAGCATCGAGCGATGCGAGATGAGTCCGACGCGCGCGCGGGCCGCCTCGGCGGGGAGCGCGACACCGGCGACCCGTGCGCTACCGGATTGCGCGCGCAGGAGCCCGGCGAGGAGCCGGAGCAGCGTGGTCTTCCCGGCGCCGTTCGGCCCGAAGAGCGCGAGGCACTCGCCCGGCGCGAGCGCGACATCGACGCCATCGACCGCGCGTCGACGGCCGAAGGCGCGCACGAGCGCCGTGGCCTCGAGGAGCGGCGCGTATGGCATGAATCAAGCTACGGATGGCGAACGGCAGGTGGCAGAGGGCAGGTGGCAGAGCGCCGGGTGCGAATGAAAGGGGCGCGGCCGAACGGCCGCGCCCCTCCCACCTCCCCCCTCACCTCTGCCGTTCACTGCGGCCGATGGAACTCGAACAGCGCATCCAACCGCGTGATGTGAAGCATCTGCCGGACGGCGCGCGGCGTGTTGAGGAGCCGCGCGCTCATCCCGCGCTCACGGGCGCGCTTCTGGAGCAGGACGAGGACGCCCAGGCCGCTCGCATCGATGTCGGTCGTCAGGCTGAGGTCGATCTCGACCGCCACGGCTCCCGCGATTGTCGCGCGTTCGAGTGCCTCGAGCGCGGTGCGACGGAATTCATGGCGATGCTCCGCCGTGAGGCGGCTGGGGGCGACGAGCGGTTGCACGGGCGCCTCCACGGCGACGGGATCCAGGGTTGCGTTGGTCATCGGTTCCTCCCGCGCAGGGAAAGAGCCTTCCGACATCCGCTGCCTGTTCCGTCTGCCTGGCCTGGAGCGAACGCTCTGCTCCTCACCCGTGGTCCTGCCCTCTCCACTTTCGGCAACCGGACGATCTCGGACCTTCCGAGATTCCTGGCTTTGCGGCCCCATCTCGCGATGGGTGTGCTCTTGTCGGTGTGGCGAACTGCGCGTTCGGCACCTAGTGAATGCCAGAACCGTGCCATTCGTCCGGTCGCCATATCTACTTTATTTGCAACAGCTTATGCTCGCAGCAGCAAGTGATACCGTCCTCAAACGGCGAATCGCGCAACCGAACCGGCAAAAAGCGAGGCACTGTCATCTATTTGAACGCCACCACTCGCATCCCCCTTTCCTCGCCTCTCGCATTCCGACTCACTCCTCGAATCTCGAGTCCACCCCCGCACCCCGCATCGCCCTCGCTTGGTGTAGTTTCGCACCATGACCGACATCGACGTCCTCCTGAGCGAAACGCGGAGCTTCCCGCCCCCGCCCGACTTCCGGCAGCACGCCCAAGTCAAGGACCGCGCCCTCCATGACCTCGCCGACCGCGACCAGGAGGCCTACTGGGCGCAACGCGCGCGCGAGCTCACATGGAGCAAGCCCTTCTCGAAGGTCCTCGAGTGGACGCCGCCGCACGCGAAGTGGTTCGCCGACGGCGAGCTCAACGCCTCGGTCAACTGCCTCGATCGCCACCTCGACGGTCCGCGCCGCAACAAGGCGGCGATCGTCTGGGAGGGTGAACCAGGCGACCGGCGCACGCTCACCTACTGGGAGCTCGCGCGCGAGGTCCGCACGTTCGCGAACGTCCTCAAGTCACTCGGCGTCAAGCGCGGGGATCGCGTGGGGATCTACCTCCCGATGATCCCCGAGGCGGCGATCGCGATGCTCGCCTGCGCGCGCATCGGCGCCGTGCACTCGGTCGTCTTCGGTGGCTTCTCCCCAGAGTCGCTGCGCGACCGCATGAACGACGCGGAGGCGAAGGTCGTGATCACGGCCGACGCCGGCTATCGCCGCGGCCAAGTCGTCCCGTTGAAGCGCAACACCGACAAGGCGCTCGAGGAGTGCCCGACGGTGAAGCACGTCGTCGTCGTGCAGCGCCGCGCCGGCGGACCGATCACCGAGGCGCACGTCGAGATGCGCGAGGGCCGCGACCACTGGTATCACCGGCTCATGCAGCAGGCGTCGGACGATTGCGCACCGGAGCCGATGAACGCCGAAGACGTACTCTTCATCCTCTACACGTCGGGCACGACCGGGAAACCGAAGGGCATCGTACACACGACCGGCGGCTACATGACCGGCGCCGCGTCATCGACGAAGTACGTGTTCGACCTGCGGGAGGATGACGTCTTCTGGTGCACCGCCGACGTCGGCTGGGTGACGGGCCACACGTATCTCGTCTACGGCCCGCTCGCGAACGGCGCGACGTGCGTCATGTATGAAGGCGCGCCCGACTGGCCCGAGCGCGACCGCTTCTGGGCGATCTGCGAGCGGCATGGCGTGACGATCCTCTACACCGCGCCGACCGCGATCCGTGCTTTCATGAAGTGGGGCGTCGAGCACCCGAAGAAGCACGATCTCTCCCAGCTCCGTCTTCTCGGCTCGGTCGGTGAACCGATCAACCCCGAGGCCTGGATGTGGTACCACGAGCACATCGGCGGCGCGCGGTGTCCGGTCGTCGACACGTGGTGGCAGACCGAGACCGGGTCGATCGTGATCACGCCGCTGCCAGGACTCACGGACACGAAGCCCGGGAGCGCGACACATCCGTTGCCGGGATACTCAGTTGAGCTCGTCGACGCGAACGCGAAGCCGATCAAGGTCGGCGGCGGGCTCCTCGCGATCACGAAGCCCTGGCCCTCGATGCTGCGCACGATCTGGGGCGACGACGAGCGCTACGTGCAGACCTACTTCTCGAAGTGGAAGGATCGGCCGGAGCTCTACTTCGCCGGGGACGGCGCGAAGCGTGACGAAGAGGGCTACTGGTGGATCCTCGGTCGCGTCGACGACGTGCTCAACGTCTCGGGCCATCGCATCGGCACGATGGAAGTGGAGTCGGCGCTCGTCGAGCACCCGAAGGTCGCCGAGGCGGCCGTCGTCGGACGTGCGCACGAGTTGAAGGGCCAGGCGCTCTGCGCGTTCGTCACGCTGCGCGACGGTCAGCAGCAGTCACCGGCGCTGCGCGACGAGCTGCGCGACTTCGTCGCACAGAAGATCGGTGCCCTCGCGCGCCCCGACGACATCCTGTTCTCGGCCGACCTGCCGAAGACGCGCTCAGGGAAAATCATGCGGCGCCTCCTGCGTGACATCGCCGAAGGCCGCGCGCTCGGCGACACGACGACGCTCGCGGATCCGAACGTGGTGGCGGCGCTCAAGTCACAGTACGAGGAGCGGGAAGGTTGATCGGTTTGGGATGGGAGATGGGAGACGTGAGGGGCGCGCCGGAGACCGCCGGCGCGCCCCTCGTTCGGGATCGCGAACATCCTGGAGACGAGAAGGGGCGGCCGAACGGCCGCCCCCCTTACATCTCACATTCCCGATCTTGGAGCTACGGCGTCTTCCCCGCCTGCCTCGCCTCGCTCTCGGCCGCCATCTTCCGCACCTTCGCCTCCGTCACCGCCTGACGGAACTCGTCGAACGTGAGCACGTCGGCATACATCTGGTCGCCGATGATGAACGTCGGCGTGGAGCCGACGCGCAGTCGGATGCCTTCGGCGCGGTTCGCGGCGATCTGCGGAACCAGTCGCTCCGAGTCATAGCACTCGTCCCACGACGACATGTCGAGCCCGACGGCCTCGCCGATGCGCTCGAAGACATTCTTCGGGCTCCGGGTCCCACGACCGTTCCACTCGTGCTGACGCAGGAACAGCTGGTCATGGAACTCCCAAAACTTGCCTTGCTCGTTCGCGCAGGCGGCGGCGTTGTGCGCAGCGACGGCGTGCGGGTGGATCTCCTCCAGTGGGAAGTCCATGAAGCGGAACGACACCTCGCCCGTCTCGATGAACCGCCGGATCACGTCGGGTTCGGTGACCGTCGCGAACTGCCCGCAGCCCGGGCACTCGAAGTCGGCGAACTCGATGACCTGCACCGGCGCGTCGGGATTGCCGCGCACGACGCCGGACGCCGCGAGATTCGTCGGGGCCGCCGGCAACGTGATCGACTTCGCCGGTCGCGAGAGCACGTAGCCGAGCGTCGCGAGGCCGGCCACGGCCACGACGCCGAGGATGAGGCCGAACGACTTGGAGGATGCACTGTTCTTGGTCGCCACGAGCGAACTTTCTCCGTTGGATGCCGATACCTGTGATCGGGGGAAACTACACGCTGCGGACCGCCCCCGGAACGCCGGGGTAGGAGTTCGCGACCCGGTCGATTAGGTTTCACGGACGTACGGTCCAACACCTTACGACCCTCGAACCGGACGAGATGAGCAGACAGAGATCCCGCGGTCGTCCCTCGACCGCCCCCGCGTCGCCGTTCGACCAGGCGCGCGACGAGATGTTCCAGCACGTGATGCGCTGTGGTGTGATCGGTGCCGAGCCTGAGCACCAGAAGGAATGGTTCGACGAGACGATGGTCTACCTCGCCGAGCGGTACCACGAGTTGAGCAAGAAGGAGGTCGCGGACCTCCGAGTGCTGGGCGAGCGCTTCGCGGCGCCCACGCGGAAGCCGGAGCCGGCCGCGCCCGACATGGCGTCGGATTCCGACGAGGCGACCGAGGGCGAGCTCGACGCAGTCAACGCCGCTTGATCGACTGACGCATTTGACATTGATCGACCGGGGCCCCGCCGTCCACCAGGACGCGGGGCCCTTCGTCGTTCAGCGCATCGGTGTCCCGCTCGAGCGCAGGCCGCGCAGCACGATCCCAAGTCGCACGCCGCCGCCGAGTGCGAGCTCGACCGAGGGGATCACGCGACGCGTGGGATCGCCTTCAACGCCAATGACGAAAAGAAGGCGGCCGTCCCAATCGCCACCGTCGTCCTGCCTCGCCGTGATGCCCGCGCCGCCGTACACCCCCCGTCGACGCTCGGCGTAGGGATCGAGCAGGAAGCGCACGCTCACGTCGGCGCGGTGGCTGAACCGCGTTCCCAAGTCGCGCACGTCGGCAGCGCCGGCGAGGTACGCGACGCCGACGCGAGCGTAGGCCCCCGCGCGGACGTTCACGCCGACCCCGGCGTGGGCGGCGGGACGCGGGGAGACGGTCGCGTCGGCGCGGGCTTCCCATTGCAGCACGCCTGTGGTGGCACGCTGGGCGCGAGCCACCGACGGAGCGAGCGTCCACACAAGCAGAGCGAACAAGGGGACTCGCGCAACCATGGGCGGAAGTCTACCAAGCGGGGCCCGCGAAGGCATCGGTTCGCGACTCGCCGCGTGGGCCGAACGACCCATGGCGCTGCGCGTGATCGGAGGAAGATTCCGTCGGAATGACCATCCTGCGTTCCTGTCGATCGATCCTCGTCGTCTGCTCGTTCTCGCTGGCGTGCGAAAGCGGCGAGCGATCATCGGCAGGTGAAGCATCCCCCGTGCTTGCAAGCCTGTCGCGCGAGGGTGACGCGACCGTTATCAGGTTGTCCATGTCGCCGACAGCGGCGGCGCGCGCCACGTCGGCCTCGCTCGACGCTCCAGCACAAGTCGAGAGCGTCGAATTGCCCGACCACGTGCGCCAGGCACACATCTCCGATGTGGCGGCGCTCCCTTCCGGCGGAGTCGCCCTGCTCCTGCGGGATCTCTCGCAGGTCGCCGTGCTCCGCACGGGCGACGACGTGCAGTGGTTCGGACGGGAGGGCCGAGGGCCTGGGGAGTTCTCCGATCCGCTGGCGATCGCGGCGTCGGCCGACGGCTTCCTCGTCATTGATCGCGTCGGCGTCCACGTCTTCGATCTCGAGGGATCGCCGCTCAAGCCGTCCCGCCTGCCTTGGCTGGGGGATTGGGGACTGGTTGGCTATCGACGTCCACTCCTTTACCACGACGCTCCATTTCAGATGGGGCCGGAGGACATGTCGCGCCGCGTCTCTGCCATTCCTGGCGGCTATGCAATCCTCGGTAGAGAGCGTTCGTCCACCGCCGCGCTTGAGAACGCGCAGAGCTCTCAGCGGTTGCCCCTTCTTGTGCTCACCGTGTCGCGACGGGGAGGAGCCGCGGACAGCATCGCGTCGGTGATGGGACCAGAAAGGGTGGCGCCCAAGCTTCAGCCAACCTCACCCTCTGGCGAGCCAATCCGCGGCGTCGTGCCGATGCTCGCTGAACCCCTGTTCGGAGACCGGCCCTTGATCGCCGGGACGGATCACTGGCGCGCCGTGGCGGATCCGGCGGCCGATCAAGTGGACGTGATCTTCGCGGACGGCTCGCACCCGCTCCGAGTCGTGTGGCCGAGCGAGAAGCACCCGGTCACCGATACGACGCGTGTGCATTTCATGGATCGATACTTCGCGGACATCGTGAATGCCGCCACCTCTGACTCGCTTGCGAGCGCTTGGAGGCGAAATGGCGGTCGCATGTCGTTCGGGGCCAAGCTCGCCGAGTCGGCCCCGATCGAGGTCGCCGACTCTCTGGCGAATCTCTCCGCGCTCTTCGCCGACGGCGACTGCCTCTGGTTGATCGGCATGGACCCGCGCGACTACACCGACGGGACGTCGCACTGGGGGGTGCAGGTCCACCTGCGAAAACACGCCGTGCATGGCCCCGTCCGCCTCGCGACGCGTGGTCGGCGACTCCTGGACCTCGGACACGGGTTCGCATACAGCGTCCACCGCACCTGGGACGGCGAGTTTCGCCTCGAACGCACCCCGCTGCCGGCGTGTGCTCGGTAGCCCGATACCCGCCCCTCGGGTATCGTGCTACAATCCATACTCCTGACCTCTCTTCCGAGGCCCCGATGCCCGATACGGTCGCGCTGCTGCGCGGCGTCGCGATCTTCCAGAACCTCGATGACGGCGAGCTCGCCCGCGTCGCCGAGGTCTGCCGCACGCAGGAGTACGTCTCGGGGGAGTACATCTTCAAGGAAGGCGAGGCCGGCAACCGCCTGTACCTGATCTTCGAGGGCGAGGTCCGCATCTCGCGCCAGGTGCCGGGGAGCGGCGAGGAGGCGCTCGCGGTACTCAAGCCGGGCGCGATGTTCGGCGAGATGAGCGTCTTCGACCGCTCCGAGCGCAGCACCGACGCCATCTCGAACGGCGGCACGAAGGTGCTCACGATCTCGCGCAGCGACTTCGAGCTCCTCCTCGACTTCAATCGCGAGCTCGCCTACAAGGTGCTCTGGAGCTGCGTCCGCGTGCTCTCCGGTCGACTCCGCGCGACGAACGACTCACTGCGGTCGTTCCTCGCGATGTCGATGTTCTAGCGCGGCGTCGCGGGTCCCCGCCGTGCCCCTCTCGTTCGTCCCGATGCCCATCGTCGAAGAGTTCCTCTCCCTCCTCGAGCTCGACGCGCTCGAGGTGAACCTGTATCGCGGCCGCAACCGCGACGTCGGCACCGGCCGCGTCTTCGGCGGCCAGGTCTTCGCGCAGGCGCTCGTCGCCGCGCGCCGCACGGTCAGCGAGCCGCGCGAGGCGCACTCGGTGCACGGCTACTTCCTGCGCGAGGGCGACATCAGGTCGCCGATCGTCTACTACGTCGACCGCCCGCGCGACGGCGGGAGCTTCACGAGCCGCCGCGTCACCGCGATCCAGCACGGCGAGGCGATCTTCCATCTCTCGGCCTCGTTCCACCGCGAGGAGCCGGGCCTCGAGCACCAGGCGCCGATGCCCGACGCGCCGCCGCCGGAGTCGCTCCCGAACGAGCTCGACATCCTCAAAGGCCACGCCGCCGAGATCCCCGCGTCGCTGCGCGACGTGCTGACGCAGGAGCGCCCGCTCGACTTCCGTCCCGTGCTGCCGCGCGACCCGTTCGCGCCGGCGGGTCAGACGGAGGCGAAGCGGCTCATCTGGTTCCGCACGCTGCACCCGATCCCCGACGCGCCGATCCTGCACCAGGCCGTGCTCGCGTACGCATCGGACTACAGCTTTTTGCCGACCGCGCTCTTCCCGCATGGCATCGGCTTCCGGGACCCGCGGCTGATGATCGCCTCGCTCGACCACACGCTCTGGATGCACCGGCCCTTCCGCGCCGATCAGTGGCTGCTCTACGCCTGCGACAGTCCCGCGGCGCACGGGGCGCGCGGCTTCGTGCGCGGCCAGGTCTTCGCGCGCGATGGCACGCTCATCGCCTCGGTCGCGCAGGAAGGGCTGATGCGGATCAAGACACGCAAGTGAGCGTAGGACGGCTCTGGGAGCTCTGGTACACCGTCGTGCCCGAGCCCGAGCGCATGGAGCGCTACATCGCCGACGTGCTCGCGGGCCAGCGTGATGTACAGCTTCCTGCGGCACGAATGGCCGGACGTGCGGCGGCACCTCGAGCTGCGGTTGGCGCGGCACAAAGGACGGTAGCGACCGAGTTCATCATTCCGGTCGATCCGTGCGTTGGATTCGAAGGCGCCATCGAGCGCCCGGAGAGCTACCTTCCGTGTCCCTACTCCCGCCACGGCACCGTTCATGAAGATCCTCCGCTTCGCCGTCTACCTCGCCGCCATCATGACGATGGCCCAGCCACTCGCGGCGCAGGCGCCGTCCACGCTGGGCCTCCAGAAGGACCCGCGCATCGCGGCCGCGCTCGCCGACGTGTCGCCCCAGCGCCTCCGCGCGCTCGACTCGACGCTCGTGTCGTTCGGCACGCGCCATACGATGAGCGACACGCTCTCGCCGACCCGCGGCATCGGCGCGGCGCGGCGGTGGATCCACGCGCAGCTCACGCAGTACAACAAGGACTGCGACGGCTGCCTCAAGGTGGAATACGACACCGGCACGGCGACGATCAACCGCTTCGAGGGACGTCCGACGGTGCGCATGGTGAACGTCGTCGCGTGGCTCCCCGGCCGCGACACGTCTCGGGTCGTCGTCATCGGCGGACACTACGACTCCTGCATCTGCTCGCAGGACACGCGCGACTTCACGTCCGACGCGCCCGGCGCCGACGATGACGGCTCGGGGACCGTTGCGGTGATGGAACTCTCGCGCGTCGTGGGCAAGCACTTCCCGCGCGGGTTCGACGCGACGATCGCGTTCGTGCTCTACGCCGGTGAGGAGCAGGGCTTGCTCGGCTCGACGCAGTTCGCCGAGCGACTCAAGCGCGAAGGCAAGACCGTCACCGCCGCCTTCACCGACGACATCGTCGGCAACGTCGTCGCCGATAATGGTGAGACGGATTCCACATCGGTGCGCGTCTTCGTCGTCGATTCGCTCGCGCTCGGCGGCCCCGAACTCGCTCGGTACGTCTGGGCACTCGGCGCGCTCTACCAGCCCGACTTCGAGGTGGTGCCGGTATTGCGCCTCGACCGGCTCGGCCGAGGCGGCGATCACCGACCGTTCCACCTGCAGGGCTATCCCGCGCTGCGGTTCACCGAGCGGTTGGAGAACTACAAGCGCCAGCACCTTCCGACCGATACGCTCGCCGACGTGAACTTCGGCTACGTGGCGAAGGTCGCGCGGCTCAATCTCGCGACGGTCGCATCGCTTGCGTCCGCACCGCCGCGACCGGTCGCGACCGGTTTCCAGCGCGAGCGCGAGACCTCGGGCGGTCAGTCATTCCATGTGTGGTGGGAATCGGTGCCGGGCGCCGTGAGGTACGAGCTGCTCGTGCGCCGCACGACCGACCCGACCTACCGCCGCATCGTCGACGCCGGCGCGACGAACGTCTTCCTGCTCGACGAGCAGCTCGATGACGTCTGGGTCGGCGTGCGCGCGGTCGGCGCGAACGGGCACCGCTCGCTGACGACGGTGATCGGTGCCTTCGGCGGGGCGCGCATGCGGCGCCCCGGCTCCCCGGAGCCGCGCCGACCGGGCACGCCCGAGCGCTGACGCACGCGTGAGCGCCTTCTCCGGATTCACGCCGGAGGCCCTGCGGTTCCTGCGGGGTCTCCGGCGCAACAACGATCGTGCGTGGTTCGAGGCGAACCGTCCGGTGTACGAGCGCGCCGTGCTCGGTCCGCTGCGGCTGCTCGCCGAGGAACTCGACGTGCGCTTCGCGCGGCTCGCGCCGGAGTTCGTGGCGCCGCCGAAGCGCGCGCTCTTCCGCATCCACCGCGACGTCCGGTTCTCGAAAGACAAGTCGCCGTACAAGACGCACGCCGCACTCTGGGCCTTCCACCGCGACGCGGGGCGCGGCGTCGGGCGTGACGCGCATGGCGGCGCGGGCTTCTACTTCCATCTCGAGCCGGGCGTCTCGCTCGTCGCCGGGGGCTTCTGGATGCCGCCGCGCCCGTTGCTCGGCGCGATCCGCGAGCGCATCGCGACGAGCAAGCAGGAGCAACGCGCGTTCGAGCGCCTCGTCGGGGGCAAGGACTTCACGCGACGCTTCGGCGGTCTCACCGACGATGATCCGGGCGCCGTGCTCACGCGCGTGCCGCGCGGCTACGCGGAGGACCACCCCGCGGCGCACTGGCTCAAGTTCAACTCCTTCACGGCCTCACGCGCCCTGACCGACAAGGAAGCGCTCTCGCCGAGGCTCGTCGACGCGATCATGAAGGACTACGCGGCGCTGCTCCCGCTCGTGCGGTGGCTCAACGCGACGCTCGGCTATCCTCCGGCGAAGCGGCGCTAGACGCTCCGCGCGCGTCCGCGCACGATGCCCTCGACGCGGCGTGACGGGTCGAACCATCGGCGCGCGAGCTCGCGCATGCGCGCCGTCGTGACACCGGCGAGGTCGGCCGGATAGCGCTCGAGCTCGTCGAGCGAGCCCTGGATCCAGGCGTCGGCCAGGTCGGCGAGCACCGCCGCGCCCGACGACTGCCGGATCTGCCAGGCGCCGATCGCGTACGTGCGCGCACGCTCGAGCTCCTCGGTCGACACCTCGTCCGTCGCGAGCCGCTCGAACTCCCGCAGGAGGCTGGCGCGCGCCGTCTCCTCCTTCGTCGGCGACGTCGCGATGTACGCCGCGAAGGTCCCGCTCGCGGCGCGCGCGTACGGTCGCGCGATCACCGTGTAGGCGAGCGACTGGCGATCGCGCAATTCCTCGAAGAAACGTCCACCGAGCCCGCTCGCGACGCCGCCGATCATCTCGGCGTCGAACCGCGACGCGTCGCGGCGCGACGGTCCCTCGAAGAACATCGCGATCGCCGTCTGCGCCTTTTCGCGCTCCTCGACCTTCTGGAGCACGCGATCGGTCCAGCGCGGCGTGCGCACCGCCGGCGGCGGCGCGGCACGCAGCGACCCGAAGCGGCGCGCGAGGAGGTCGGCGGCCTCGGCGGGATCGAAGTCGCCGACCGCCGCGAGCACCGCCGGCGACTCGAGCACGCGCGCCGCATGCCACTCGCGCAGCGCCTCGGGCGAGAGCGCACGCACCGTGTCCTCGGTGCCGAGCGTCGAGCGGCCGTAGGGGTGCGCCGGCCACGCGACCTCGGCCGCGAGCCGCATCGGCTGCCGATACATGTCGTCGCGCAACGACCCGAGAGCGGCGATCAGCGAGGCCCGGTCGGCCTCGACGCCATCGCCGGGGAAGGTCGGCTCGAGCACGAGCTCGCCGAGCAGGTCGACCGCATCGGCGAACTGGCGGCGCGGCACGCCGAGCGTCCACTGGAACGACTCCGTCCCCACGCTCGGCATCGGCGTCCCCCCGAGGCGTTCGGCGTCCTCGGCGAGGCGCGTCGCGCTGCGCCGCGTCGTGCCGCGCAGGGCCGCGCGCGCCATGAGCGTCGTCACGCCGCCGGTGCACTCATCCTCCTGCGTGACGCCCCCGGCGATGAAGCAGCCGAAGTGCGCGAGCGGCGCGCCCGGTCGGCTGCGCACGAGCACCGGGGTCCCGTGCGCGGTGCGGAAGACGCGCACTTGGCCGACGGTCGCTTCGGGTCGCGCGCCGCTGCCAGTGATCACCGCGGGCGCGGAGGGTGCGGCGGCCGGTTCGAGCGGCGGCGGCGCGCCGCCATCGAGGAAATCGCGCACGGCACGCGCACCACCGGCGAGCGGTTCGCTGCCACGCGGTCGATACGCGACGACGCCGGCCTCCGAGGGATCGAGCCACTGCGCCGCGACCTCGCCCACCCGCGTCGCGTCGACGGCCATGAGCGCGTCGTGGTACGCGACGCCGTCACGCCAGTCCCCGACGAGTTCCCAGGACGCGAGGAAGTTCGCCTGGCCGTCGGCGGCCTCGAGTCGCCGGAGCCATTGCGCCTCGAGGAGACAGCGCGCGCGCTCGACCTCGGCGGCGGCGACGTCGCCCTCGCGCACGCGCCGCAGTTGGTCCCAGATCGCCCGCGCCGCCGCGCCCATCGTCTCCGGGCGCGCCGTCGCGTGCGCGACAAAGACGCCGAGCTCGCTCGGCGTGTAGTTGTAGGCGCTCACGCCCGAGACGAGCCGGCGATCGCGCGCGGCGCGCACGAGCCGCGACGAGCGTCCGCCGGCGAGCACCATCGCGAGCATGTCGAGCGCCGCGGTGTCGGGATGGTCGAGCGGTGGCGTGCGCCAGCCGAGCAGCAGCTCGGCCTGGACGATGTCGCCTTCCCACTCGCGGACGCGGAAGCCATGCGGGCCCGGCGGTTCGATCGGGCCGACGGAGCGATCGACCGGCGCGTCGTCGAGCGAGCCATAGAGCGCGGCCGCTTGCGCGAGCGCGTCGTCGGGGTCGATGTCGCCAACGATCGCGAGCACCGTGTTCGACGGGCGATAGTGGTTCCGGTAGAAGCCGACCACCTCGTCACGCGTCATGCGACGCAACGCGTCCTCGCGGCCCATGCGCCAGCGGCGGATGCGATGCCGGTCATGCAGCAGCTCGAAGAGCGTCTCGACGGCGAGCGCGCCCGGTGTGTCGGCCTTGCGCTTCGTCTCCTCGATGATGACCTCGAGCTCGCGGGCGAGCTCGCCGGCGTCGATCACCGAGTTCGCGTAGGCGTCGAACTGCACCTCGAGCCCGGCGCGGAAGCCGGCCGCCGGCAGCACGACATAGTAGTTCGTGCGATCGTAGATCGTGCCGGCGTTGAGGTAGCCGCCGGCCGCCTTCGTCGCGCGCGCGATCTCGCCGACGCCGCGCGTCGGCGTTCCCTTGAAGTACATGTGCTCGAGCACGTGCGCGATGCCGACGACGTCGTCGGGCTCGTCGAAGTAACCCGCCTTCACCCAGGTGACGATCGCGACGACGGGAGCGCTGGCGTCACGCCGCGCGAGCACGGTGAGCCCGTTGGGCAAGCGCGCGCGCCGGACGCTCGCTTCGGGGATGACGGCGCGGAGTCCCGCCGCCGGACCAGCCGCCGCCGTCACCGGGCCAGCGGGGCGCGGCGCACGATGAACAGCGCCGCGGCGAGCATCGCCACCGAGTAGAGCAGGACGTGCAGGAGATCCCCGCGGTCGAGCGCCGCCTCGCGCAGCAACGCCGTGCGCAGGTCGCCGACGGCATGGAACGGCGGCAGCGCATCACCGATCGCGCGCACCCATCCGGGGCCGATCCCCGCGGGCATGTCTTGGATCACGTTGCCGAGGATCACGACGGCGATGAACGCGACGCCGTCGCGGTTCAGCAGGGCACCGCACAGCAGCGCGAGCGAACCGTACAACAGCACGTACAGGAGCGAAGCCGCGCCGACCGCCAGCACCGGCACCGGCTCCACCACCGCGCTGAACCCGACGGGGATCAGCAGCATCGTCAGGACGAAGAGCCCAATGCTCAGCAGGTAGCGCTGGAGGTAGTACGCCCACGGCGCGACTTGGTGCGAGAACAGGAAACGGAAGTACTGGCGGTCACGATCGGTCGCGATGAGGCCGCTGACGGCGACCATCGCGCCGAGCGTCATCGAGAGGCTGAGCACGCCGGTGTAGACGCCGACGGCCATCCCCGGCCCCCCCGGACCACTGCGCATCGTCGCGAGCCCCTGCGACGTGGCGGCCGACCAGAGCGGCAGGACGCCCATCACGAGGAAGATCGCGAGCGGCGTGACGACGACGCGGCCGAGCGCATCGCGCGCGTGCCACGGCAGGTAGGCGAGGAGCGGCGTCGTCATCGTGCCACCGCCGTGCGGAACGCTTCCTCGAGCGACGACTCGGCTGGCGCGACCGCCGTGATCAGCGCCCCTTGGGTGATCGCCGCGGCGAGCGCACGGTTGAGTCCGGCGACGTCGGCGGTGCACTCCACGGCGTCGCCGTTCACGACCGGCAGCTCGAGCTGCGCGGCGAGCGCGTCGACCCCGCTCGCGACGCGGATGCGCCACCGGCGCGGCTCGGTCGACCCCGACACGTCGCGCACGCTCACGACGCGCTGGACCTTGCCGCGGTCGATGATCGCGACGCGGTCGCAGAGCCGTTCGAGCTCGTCGAGGTTGTGCGAGGCGATGACCATCGCGCGGTCGGGACGGCGCAAGCCGGCGACAATCTCGCGGAACCGCGTCGTCCAGACGGGGTCGAGGCCGTGCGTCGGCTCGTCGAAGACGACGACGCGCCGGTCGGTCAGCAGCGCCTGCGCCAGTCCGAGGCGCTGGAGGTTGCCCTTCGAGAGCGCCTTGAGGCGCTTCTTCCGGTGCTCGCCGATGCCGACGGCCTCGATGACCCGGTCGCGCGCCGCGCCGCGCTCGCCCTTGGGGATGCCCGCGAGCGTCGCGAGGCGGTCGATCGCCTCCTCGGCGCGCCATGAAAGCGGGAGGTTCATGAGTTCCGGCAGGTACGCGACGCCGGAGCGCTCGACGTAGGCGCGCGGCGCGAGGCCGTCGACGGTCACCTGCCCGTCGTCGGCCGAGAGGAAGCCGAGCATCATCGCGATCATCGTGCTCTTGCCGGCGCCGTTCGGGCCGGCGATGCCCATCACCTCACCGGGCGCGACCTCGAACGACACGCCATCGACCGCCCGCACCTCCTTGCCGAGGAGCGAGCGATAGGTCTTCCCGACGTTCGTGAAGGTGATCAGTGGATGATCCGCAGGAGTCCGGCGTCGGCGCTCGCGCGCAGGAAGCCTTCGGGGTCGCGCGTCGGGATCAGCATGCCGGTGAGCGCGAACCCGCGGCGCGCCTCGCTCTGCATGAACTCCTCGATCGTGCGCAGCCGGTCGCCGGCGGAGTCGTCGCGCATGGCGGTGACGATCCCCTCCCAGGTGCCGTCGTACGTGCGACCGTCGCGTCCGACGACGCGATGCTGGCCCGGCGCCGCCTTCTGCCCCGACAGGTCCGCGAGCAGGGCGCCGAACAGCTCGAGCTGCGACCGCGCCGTGCGCTCCTCCGACTCCGCCGCCCGCGACTCGATCTCGGCGAGCATCTCGTCGACCGGGTCCAGCTCCGGCGCGAGCTCGGTCAGTCGCTCCTGCCAGATCCGGAGCGAGGGGTCGTCATCATGGATGCGCAGGTGCGACTTCTTGAGTTCAAGCAGGCGCCAGATGCCGAGTTCGTCCCAGTGATCCTCGGGACGCGTGCGGTCGAGGTGATAGAGCGCCGACTCGTAGTCGCCGCGGTCGTAGTGGATGTTGCCGAGGTAAATGCGCGCCTCGCTATGCTCCGGGTCGAGCTGGAGCGCCTTGCGCAGCGTCTCCATCGCGGCCTCGTCGTCGCCGAGCCGGTGCTGCGCGTATCCCACCATCGAGACCGCCTCGGCGTTCTCGGGCGTCTGCCGCACCGCGAGCTCGAAGAACTCCTTCGCTTCCTCCATCAGCTCGTCCCGGAAGAGCGCGCGTCCCACCTGCAGCATCAGCTCGACGTCGTCGGCGTAGCCCAGCTCGAGGATGCGCCGGAACGACTTCATCGCCTGCGGCGTCTGGCCGAACCGCAGCAGCACCTCGCCGAGTCCGGCGAGCGCATCCTCGTGCTCGGGGTCGAGCACGAGCGCCTCCTCGAAGGAGCGACGGGCCCAGGCATACTCATCGCGCGCGAGCCGCGCGTAGCCGACGCCCACGTGGAGCTCGACGGCGTTCGGATAGAGGCCGAGCCCCTCGCGCAGCATCGTGAGGGCGCCATCGTAGTTCCCCTCGTTGTACAGCTGATGCGCGCGCTCGTCGTACTCCTCGGAGCTCAGGAAATGCGAGGGCATCCCGGGTGTCCTCCGCTCAGGGGCGTCGCGTGTGGCGTCGGCGGTAACCTACAACGTGGTACACGACGGCATCAATACGGTGGCACGGGCGACGTCCCGATGCGGCGTCGGTGGCCTAGGCCTCTCGCATCGCCAGCGCGACCGCGATCTCCGCGGCCAGCGCCGCATTCGCCTCGAGGAGCGCGAGGTTCGCGGCGAGCGAGCGGCCGCCGGTCGCCTCCACGAGCGCGGCGAGCAGGAAGGGCGTGACCGCCGCACCGCGGATCCCCTGCGCGCGCGCGTCGGCGAGCGCCTCGTCGATCGCCCGTTCGACCGGCTCGGCCTCGAGCGCATGGCTTGCCGGCGGGGGCTGCACGACGAGCGTCGCGCCGGGACGGCCAAGCGCACGCGCCGCTCGATGGATCGCCGCGACCTCGGCGGCGGCATCGACCCGCGCCGCGACGCGCTCGCCGGTCGATCGCACATAAAAGCCGGGGAAGTCCTCGGTGCCGT
>CAYSAR010000006.1:0-9943 GCA_964428985.1 uncultured Gemmatimonadaceae bacterium
CTCGAGCGAGCGCGCGTTCGCGCCGCTCATCGGGGCGTACGCGTTCTCGTCCCAGCCGGGCAGTTCGGTCGAGTCGCCGCGCGCGAAGCGCAGCGCGCGATACGCGAACACGCGCTCGGCATCCGCGCAGTGCAGGACGACTTCCTTGAGGGTCCACTTCCCCGGCGCATAGGCGCGCATCGCGCGGTCGTCGGCGACGTCATGCAGGAGCGCGGCGGCGATCTCGACGCCGCCGATCAACGCCTCCACGACGTCGCCGTCGGGGACCTGCGCGATGTAGTTCGCGTAGAAGGGCGCGTACTCGGAGGCGCCAGGGCGAACGCGGCGGTGAGCGGTCATGGCCGTGCGGCGCCGCGGGCTCGCGGACTCAGTCGTCCGCGAGCTTGGCGAGGATCTGCGCCGACACGTACGCCGGCGTGACCATGCGACGGCGACGACCCGTCTCGACGCTGATCTTCTTCCAGAGCGCGAGCTCGCGCTCCGCGCCCGACAGAGTCTCCTCGTTCACCGTGTCGCCGTCGAGCCAGGCGTGCACGGCAGAGGGGAGGTCGCTCGTGGGCATGGGGACTTCACGGTCGGGCGCCTTGGGATCGGGGCGCTTCTCCACGCGCGGCCCATGGCGCTCGCCAGTCTCGTCTCGGGGGTCCAGCGGGTCACGCATCACGAGTACCGTTCCTCCAGGAGCTTCTGCAGCGCCTCGCGGGCGCGATGGACACGCATCTTCAGGGCACCGACCGTCGCATCGAGCAGCACGGCCATCTCCTCATACGACCGTCCCTCGACGTGCTTCATCACGAAGGCTTCCCGCAACGAGGCCGGTAGATTCGCGAGCGCGGAATCGAGATCGCGTCGCAGTTCCCCCCGATCCAGCTCCTCCTCCGGCGTCTCCAGGCCCGAAGGTTGGTCGTCCTCCTCGTAGCTCAGGTGCGTGCGCCGGATGTTCTTGAGCCAGTCCTTGCACCCATTCGCGACGATCCGGAACACCCAGGCATCGAACCTGCCGCGCACCTCGGCCAAGTGATGGAAGGCCTTGATGAACGACACCTGCAGGATGTCTTCCGCGACGTCCGCACTGCCTGTCATCCCGAACGCATGCCGGTACAACGGATCGCTGTACCGCTGGATCAAGATGCCGAAGGCGTTGCGGTCCCCGGCGAGCACGCGGTCGATGACCGCCTGATCGGCATCGATGAGGTCTTCCTGCGGCGTCGTCGGTGTCTGGGTCTTGAGGGGCACGACGCTAGTGTAACCCAACACTCGCGTCGTGGACAGGTCCCATTCACCGCTCTGCCACGGTCGTCCGCACCATCCGGGTCCGTCGCATAGCAGGGACGAATGGCGACGGGTCCGGTCACACGCGATCAGGTCGCGTGATGTGCGTCGCGGGGCAGCCTCACGATGTGGCGACGCGCGACTCCCGAACGAACGCCGCCCACCCGTGCTCGCGCACCACGGACCCGTGCTCATCGAGTCGCGGCGGCGGCCGTCGCACCCTCGCCGGTGCGATCGGGGCGATGCCGGTCAGCGGCGACGCGTCGACCTCGCGCAGCGCCTCGAGCACGGTCTTCACGACGCCGCACGGGACGCCAGCGGCGTCGAGCGCCGCGATCCACTCCACCGCCGGTCGCTCGCGCACGCGTCGCGCGATCTCACCGACGACGCGGTCGCGTGCGGCGAGCCGCCCCGCGTTCGTCGTGAGCGATGCGTCGGTCGCGAGTGCATCAAGGCCGAGTGCACGCGCCATCGCCGCGAATTGCGCGTCACTCCCGACGGCGATCACGATCGGACGGTCCGCCGCGTCGAACAGTTGGTAGGGCACGAGGTTCGGATGCGCATTGCCCCATCGACGCGCATCACGACCCGTCACGAGTGCGTTCTGCGCCACGTTGACGAGCGATGACGTGGCGGAGTGGAGCAGCGAGACCGTGAGTTTGCGCGCCGAGGCGCTCGCGGCCGAGTCCGCGCTGCGGCGCGCGAGCGCGGCAAGAATCGCGATCGCCGCGTCCTTCCCTGCCATCACGTCAGCGAGCGCGACGCCGACCTTCGACGCGGGACCTTCCTCCGGACCGGTGATCGCCATCCATCCACTCTCGGCTTGGATCACGAAGTCGTAGCCCGGGCGACGGCTCGACGCGCCGAAGCCGGTGATCGTGCACCAGATGAGTCGCGGGTGGCGCGCGAGCATCTCGTCCACGCCAAGTCCGCGCTTCTCGAGCGTGCCGGCACGGAAGTTCTCGAGCACGACGTCGGCCTCGCCCATGAGCCGCGCGACGAGTTCTCGGTCCGCCGGGACGTCGAGGTCAGCAGCGACGCTGAGCTTGTTCCGGTTGACGCCCAGGAAATACGCGCTCTCGCCGCGTTCGTCGAACGGCGGACCCCAGCCGCGGGTCTCGTCGCCGCCCCTCGGGTGCTCGACCTTGATCACGTCGGCCCCGAGATCTCCGAGGGTCATCGAGGCGAGCGGTCCGGCGAGTACGCGGGACAAATCAAGGATTCGAACGCCAGAAAGCGGCAATGCGCCCATGATGTTTCGTAACTGTTCTTGTTATGTCGTATCTATCGCGCTGCGAACCTGCGTGAGGACGGCGATTTTGCCGACGCCACCTCACTTGCGTAATTCCCGCAAAATCATATACTTGCCGGCTTCTGCTCCAGCTGCATCTCGCCACGGAACCGCCCTATGCCCGACAACAAGCCGGCTGAAGCCGCTGCCACGACGACCGTCCCCCCGAAGCGCCACCCCGGCCACCGCGGCCAGGACGTTCGCGACACCGTCGCCGAGATGGCGGCGAAGGCCCACGAGATCTCCCTCGAGGCCGGCAGCAAGATGGCTGCGGCGATGAAGGATGTCGTCGGAGCTGCGGCTGGACTCGCCGCATTCTCGATCGAGAGCGCCCGCGACCTCGTCCAGTATATGGTGCGGCGCGGCCAGATGACGCAGGACGAAGCGGACAAGCTCGTCCACGAGGCGGAACAGGCTTGGCTGAAGCAGAACAAGGGCAAGTCACTGCCGAAGCCGAGCGCCTCGCCGGTGAGCAAGGTGCAGCCGCTCTCGTTCGGCAAGCCGTCGGCCGCCGCGACGCGGGCGCCGCTCCCGAAGCCTGCGACGAAGTCAGCCGCGAAGGCGCCCGCGAAGAAGGCCGCGCCAGCGAAGAAGGCCCCAGCCGCGAAGAAGGCGCCCGCGAAGAAGGCCGTCGCGAAGAAGGCCGCCGCGAAGAAGCCGGCTCCCAAGAAGTAGCGGCTCGTGCGCATCCCCCGCGGCGATGCGCTCGAGTTGACTCGGGCGCTCGTCTCGGTCGACTCCCGCAACCCCACGCTCGTGCCCGACGCGCCGGGAGAGGCGGCCGTCGCGTCCTTGCTCGCCGACGTCCTCACGGAATGGGGGTTCACCGTTGACCTTCTCGAGGTCGCGAACGGACGCCCGAACGTCATCGCGCGCATCGGCGGCGGACATGGCGGGCGCTCCCTTCTGCTGAACGGCCACATCGACACGGTCGGCACGGACGGCATGGTGCACGCGCCGTTCTCTCCCGACATCCGCGACGGTCGTCTCCATGGGCGCGGTGCGGCGGACATGAAGTCCGGCGTCGCCGCGATGTGCGCGGCCGCCGCTCGCGCGGCATCCTCGCGCGGCGGGCTCGGCGGTGAGGTCATCGTGACCGCCGTCGCCGACGAAGAGTGGGCGAGCGACGGCACGCGCGCACTCATCGAATCGGGCGTCACCGCGCACGCCGCCGTCGTCACCGAGCCGACGCGCCTCGCGATCTGCCCCGCGCATCGCGGGTTCTCGTGGCTCGACGTGACGGTGCACGGGCGCGCTTCGCACGGGTCCCGCTACGACCTCGGCGTCGACGCGGTGACGCACGCTGGGCTCCTCCTCGCCGAGCTCGACGCGTTCCAGCGCGACGTCCTCACCGCTCGCACGCATCCGCTGCTCGGCCATGCATCCCTCCACGCCGGCATCGTGCAGGGCGGGAGCGGGATCTCCACGTATCCGGAGCGGTGCGAGCTGAGTCTCGAGCGTCGCACGCTCCCCGGCGAGCCGGATGACGCGTTCCGTCGTGAGGTCGAGGCCGCCTGCGGCCGCGTGCGCGCGCGCGACGATCGGTTCCATGCCGACGTGCGTCAGGGTCTCACTCGCGCGCCGAACGACGTGCCGGTCGATCACGACCTCGTGCGCGCGCTCGAGGCCGCCGCACGTCGCCATGGCCACGCCGCGCCCGTCGAAGGCCTCTCCTGCTGGACCGATGCGGCACTGCTCACCGCCGCCGGCATCCCCGCCGTATGCTTCGGGCCCGGCGACATCGCCGTCGCCCATGCCGCCGAGGAGTTCGTGCCGGTCGACGAGATCCAGCGCGCGGCCGACGTGCTCGAGGCGTTGATCGTCGACTGGTGCGGGCCGAAGGGGGTCGCATGGGGCAGCTGAGCGTGCGGCAGTACGACGCGATCGAGCGCGCGATCGTCGATGCGTCGCGCGTGGCGATCGAGCGGCGCGGCACCGAGTTCCTCGTGATCCCCGAGGCGCTCACGATGCCGGGCGGACGCGAATCCATCGTCGCGCGCCATCCGACGACCGGCGCGCGCCTCGTCATCCCGATCGACGAGATCGACGCGCTCGAGGTGATCCCGTCGCGATGACGGCGCGCTTCCCCCTCGTCGCGATCTACGCCGACGAATCCTGCCTCGGCAACGGACGCGAGGGCTCGAACCCCGGCGGCGCCGGCGTCCTCGTCGAGTACCGCCACGGCGACGGTCGCATCTCGCGCCGTGACCTCTGGGTGAGCGAACCGGCGACGACGAACAATCGCATGGCGTTGCGCTCCGTGATCGAGGCGTTCACGGCGATCGGCACGAAGGACGGCCGCTTCAGCGTCGTGTTCACGACCGACTCGCGCTACATCGTCGATGGGCTGACGTCGTGGGTCTTCGGCTGGGCCCGCAATGGTTGGCGGCGCAAGACCGGCGCGATCGAGAACCTCGAACTCTGGAAGCGCGCGATCGCCGCGACCGATGGCCATGAGTACCGGTGGGAGTGGGTGCGCGGCCATGACGGGCACCCCCAGAACGAGTGGGCGAACGTGCTCGCGACGCGCGCCGCCGCCGACCAGACGTCGTCGAGCGGGCTCGTGCCGTCCGGTTTCGACGCGTGGCTCGAGACGGCGCGCGCGAAGGGCACGGTGCGCGCGCCGCTCGCGCCGTTCCCCGATGGCGTCTCGTTCCGCGCCTCGGCATCTCTGCCTGTAACGGGGTAAACGACAGCGTGGACGTTCTCGACCTGCTCTTCCGCCGCATCGTCATGGCCGCCAAGGAGGCGGGCGCGCTCGCGCGCCCGCTCGACGTGGCCGAGGTGCTCGACAAGCTCGCGCCGTACCGCGCCGCGCGGCGCGACGGGCTCATCGACACCAACGACGATTACCTGCACGCGATGATGCGCCTACTCTCCGGCGAGCGCGGCTTCGTCTTCGCCGACGAGACGATCCAAGACGACCTCGCCGCCGAGCTCGCGTCGCCGAACCCGGATCTCACCGTGCTGCGCACGTACGCGCAGACGAAGGTGCGGCTCGCGACCGCCGAGGCCGAGCGCGTCCTCGCGTCGGGTCAGCAGGTGGACCTCCGTCCCCCGACGCCGGCCACGCCAACGCCGGTGATCTCGGCGCGCCCCGTGCGCCCGAGTTCGGCCGCGCCGCCGCCATTGACGCCGACGCCGGCGAAGGCCGCCCCCGTCGTCGCGCCCATCGTCGAGGCACCGTCCGCACGAACGTCGATCCCTGGCCACGGCGGCTGTCCCTACTGTAACCAACCATTGCCCGAGGGGCGCCCCTCGAAGTTCTGTCCGAGCTGCGGACAGAACCTCCTCATCAGGCGCTGCCCCGGATGCAGCGCGGAGATCGAGTCCGGATGGAAATTCTGCGTCACCTGCGGTCGGTCGGCCGCCTGAGACTCGCGCTCGCGTTCGGCGCCGCCGTCGCGCCGTTCGCGCTCGTGGCATGTGGCGGTGCGCGCGCCGAGCCGCTGAACGCGGCGCCGCAGGCGCTCGTGCAATGGCCGGTGAAGACCCGCGAGCATGTCGATCTCTGGTTGCACGCCTTCGCGCTGCTGCAGGACGACACTGCGACGGTCCCGCTCTTCGCGCGCGGGTACCGCGACGCGGTGACCGTCATCAAGAACCAGCGCAACGTCGTCACCGATCTCGACGCGAACCGCGCGCAACTCGCGCAGGTGGTCGCGTCCAAGCCCGCGCTCCTCAACGCGCAGTTCATCCCGCTCTATTTCGGCTCGTGGGAGGAGATGAAGCGGGGCTTCGACTTCTTCCAGCGCGCGGAGGGCAACCCGCGCTCGGCGTCGAACCAAGAGGTGCAGGCCATCATCGCGTTCCTCGCGCAGCAGTTCCCGACCGAGGCGGACCGGGAGTTCGCGCGCCGGCTCCTGCTCGCGATCGAGTCGGAGCGCGAGAAGTTCCATCACGCCTGGTGGGTCGAGCAGCAACGCGAGCGCAGCGCGGCGCTCGCGCGCGCCGATTCCCTCTGGCAGTCCCGCTGGCGGCCGGCGCTCCAGCGCTTCCTGAACAACACCCAACAGTCGAGCGGCGACCTCATCCCGACGATCGCGCTCGGCGGCGAGGGACGCGCGGTGCCCGCCGGCAAGTCGGCGAGCCAGTACGCGGTCGCGTATCCCTCGCGACCGGACTCGGCCGAGGTGCTGCTTTTCTCGTTCGCGCACGAGGCGGTCGGCTCGGTAGCGCAGGTCGCGGTGAACGACAACCTCACGCCGGTGCAGCAGCGCAGCGGGCTCGGCGCGCGCTACTCGTCGGTCGGGCTCGTGCGTGGCGGTGCGCTCCTCGTCGAGCGCATCGACCCGTCGCTCGTGCCGCGCTACGCCGCATGGTATCTCGCGCAGGCGGGGACGCCGGTGGGCGCGAACGCCATCGCGACGTTCGAGGCGACGTTCCCGATGCCCGCCGAGATGATCGAGTCGATGCGGCGGCAGATCGAGATCTCGTTCGGCGGCATCTGAGATGTCCGACGCGAAGCCGCCCGTGAAGGCGCCGGTGCTGCCTCGCGCGGCACTCGAACGCGTGCTGCTGCGCGCCGCCGAGCTCCAGGCCGCCGGAGCCGAGGCGCCGGAGACGTTGACCGAGGCCGAGCTCGAGCACGTCGCGCAGGAGGTCGGGATCTCCGCGGTCGCGCTGCGCCAAGCGCTCGCCGAGGAGCGCATGCGCATCGTGCTGCCCGAGGAGAAAGGCGTGCTCGCGAACGTCGCCGGGCCGTCGACGTTCGTCGCGGCGCGCGAGGTGCCGGGCGCGGCGCGCGAGTTGCTGCTCGCGATCGATCGCGCGTTCCAGCGCGACGAGAACCTCGTCGAGCAACGCCGCTTCCCCGACCGCATCGTCTGGGGACCGCGCGGCGGGCTCGCCGGAGCGCTGCGCGAGTTCACGAACTTCACGGGCCGCGGCTTCCCGCTCGTGAAGGCCGATGAGGTGAGCGCGGTGACGACCGATGCCGGCCACGGCCGGGCCTACGTTCGCATCGAGGCGTCGATGACGGGACGCCGTGACCGCGCGGCGAAGAACGCCGCACTCTCGCTCGTCGCCGGCATCGCGACCGGCGCGGCGCTCATCGCGATGAACGTCTTCGCGCCGATCGCGATCGCCGCCGGCGCGCTGCTGCCGCTGACCTCGGGATACCTGATCCGGCGCGGGTACCGCCGCGACGCCGCCGCGACGCAGCTCGCGATCGAACAGGCGCTCGACCGGCTCGAGTTCGGCGAGCCGAAGCGGAAGGGACTGCTCGACCAGTTCCTCGTCGGGGATCGCTGACGCCGACCGGCGGGAGCGTGGCTAGCTTTCGCGGCATGGACGGCTCCCTGGCCCCGACGCTCGACGCCGCCGCGCGCCTGCGCGAAGCGGAGCGCTTCGGCCAGGCGATCCTCCCCGACGTCTCCCGCACGTTCGCGATCAGCATCCGGTTCCTCCCCGGTACGCTCGGCCGCGCCGTGCGCACGGCGTACCTGCTCTGCCGCATCGCCGACACCATCGAGGACGACGGCACGACGCCACCGGCCGAGCGCGCGCGACTCCTCGAGGCGTTCCTCGCCGCGCTCGACGATTCCGCGCGCGCCGACGCATTCCCGACTCTCGCCGCAGGCTTGAAGGGCGACGCCGCGCATCTCGCGCTCGTCGCGCGCACCGACCTCGTCTGCACGTCGCTGCGCGCGCTGCCCCCGCGCACGCGCGAGCGCGTCGCGCACTGGGTGCGCGAGATGGGCACCGGCATGGCGAAGTTCGTCCGCGCCTATCCCGACGGCATCCGCATCCAGACGCTCGCCGAGTATCGCGAGTACTGCTACTACGTCGCCGGTACCGTCGGCTGCATGCTCACCGAGCTCTGGCGGGAGCACGTGCGCGCCGTCGGCGAGCGCGAGTTCGAGCGGCTCTGGGCACGCTGCCAGTCGTTCGGCGAGGCGCTCCAGACGGTGAACATCCTGAAGGACATCGCGTGGGACGCCCAGCACGAGAACGCGATCTTCCTGCCTGAGCACGAGCTCGCCGCGGCGGGCAGCGGACACGGCACGCTGCTCTCGCCGCAGCATGCCGAGCACAACCATCGCGCGGTCTCGCACTTCATCGACCTCGCGCGGACCGACCTCGAGCAGGCGCTCGAGTACACGCTGCTGCTGCCGCGCCGCGCCGTCGCCGTGCGCGCGTTCTGCGTGCTGCCGCTGCTCTTCGCCCACGCGACGCTGCGAGACCTCTCCGCCTCGCGGGCGATGCTCTCGACCGGCGGCGCGGTGAAGATCTCGCGACGCGAGGTGCGAGCGCTCATGGTCGCCGGCCTCCTCTCGCTCGTGAGCAACGGGCTGCTGCGCCGCCTCGTGCGCCGCGTGAGCGCGCGACCGTTCACGCTCGTGCCCGCGCTCGGCTGACGATGGCCGGGCCGGCGTCGTTCCGCGGCACGTTCCGCGACGACCTCGAGGCGCGCGCGGTCTACAGCGAGGCCGCCGGCGTCGCGCGCATCATGCCCCGCGCGGTCGCCGTGCCAGAGGACGCCGACGATGTCGCGACGCTCATGCGGTGGGCGGCCGAGAGCGGCACGGCGCTCGTGCCGCGCGGCGCGGGGAGCTCGATGGCCGGCGGCGCCGTCGGGCCGGGTGTCATCGTCGACCTCGGGCGGTTGCGTGCCGGTCCCGACATCGACGCACAGGCGAACCGCGCGCGCGTCGGCGCGGCCACCACGCGCGACGCGCTCGCCGACGCGGCGGCGGCGAACGGGCTCGCGTTCCCCGTCGATCCCTCGAGCGGCGCGTTCGCGACGCTCGGCGGCATGTGCGCGACGAACGCCGCCGGTGCGCGCACGGTGCGCTACGGCGCGATGCGCCGCTGGGTGGACGGCGTCGAGTGCGTGTTCGACGATGGCACCCGCGCCTGGCTCCGCCGCGGCGAGCGACGCCCGTCCGTCCCCGCACTCGACCGCTTCGAGCACGACGTCGCCCCGCGCGTGCGCGCGGCGGACGCGCGCGTGCTGCGGCATGATGGCGTCCGCAAGGAATCCTCGGGCTACGCGCTCGGCGCCTGGCGCGAGAGCGGTGACGTCGTCGACCTCATCGTCGGGAGCGAGGGCACGCTCGCGATCGTGACCGCGCTGGAGCTGCGTCTCGCGCCACGGCCCGCCGCGACGACCGGCGCGCTCGCGGCGTTCGCGTCACTCGACGCCGCGACCGTCGCCGCCGCCGAGCTCGCGGCGCTCGGCGTGAGCGCGGTGGAGCTCCTCGATCGCACGTTCCTCGAGGTCGCTGCCGAACACAGTCACGGGACGGGGCTGCCGGCGGCGACCGAGGTCGTGCTGCTCATCGAAACCGAGGGCGCCGCCAAGGACGACGCGACCGCGCTCGCCCAGCTTGCGCTCGATCGCTGTCACGCGACGGGCGCCACGCGCGTGCAGCTCGC
>CAYSAR010000006.1:9953-26168 GCA_964428985.1 uncultured Gemmatimonadaceae bacterium
GAGGAACGGCGTCTCTGGGCGCTGCGCCACGCCGCGAGCCCCATCCTCAACCGCCTCGCGCCTCGCCTCCAGAGCATGCAGCTCATCGAGGACGGCTGCGTGCCGCTCACGCGTTTCGCCGAGTACGTGCGCGGCGTGCGGGCGGCGCTCGATGCGGTCGGGTTCCGCGGCGTCATCTTCGGCCACGCCGGCGATGGTCACGCCCACGTGAACGCGCTCGTCGACCTGTCGATGGCCGACTGGCGCGAGCGGAGCGCGCGCCTCGTCGACGAGGTGACCGCGCTCGTCGCGCGCCTCGGGGGAACGCTGGCCGGGGAGCACGGGGACGGCCGTCTGCGCACGCCGCTGCTACCTCAAGTCTGGCCGCGCGAGGCGCTCGAGTTGTTCGCGGCGACGAAGCGGGCGTTCGACCCGCGTGGGATCCTGAATCCGGGCGTGAAGGTCGCACGCGAGCCGGCCCGGTCGCTCGCTGACATCAAGTACGACGCCTCGCTGCCGGCACTCCCGACGGCCGCTCGGAACGCGCTCGACCTGGTCGTGCGCGAGAAGGCATGGGGACGCCATCGCCTCGACCTGCTCTGAGCGCGCGCAGCCGCTAACTTTCCGCAGCCGCCTCCGGCGATCACTTCCCCACCCGCGAGCGATGCCGCACTTCTACACCGAGCCCAAGGTCACCGTCCTCGCCCGCCCGTCGTTCGCGGCGCCGGAGCACCTGCCTGTCAACTGGATCGGCGAGAGCAGCGACGGCGAGCGTCTCGCCGAGTTCGCCGGCCGGCTCTGTTACATGAGCCAGCGCAACCCGGCGAGCCGCTCGACGCACGAGTATCTCGAGAACATCAAGAAGCAGGGCCACGGCTCGGTGCTCGAGCACGCGAACTACTCGTTGCTGTTCGAGGGCGTGAGCCGATCGCTCACGCACGAACTCGTGCGGCATCGCGCCGGGTTCGCCTACAGCCAGCTGAGCCAGCGCTATGTCGACGAATCCGACGCCGCGTTCGTCGTGCCGCCGGCGATCATCGGGGACGAGGCGCTCGTCGCCGCGTGGAAGGAGCAGGTCGAGTCGGCGCAGGCGACCTACGTCGCGCTCGTCGAGAAGCTCATGGACCGCTACAAGTGGGTCGATGACAAGGTCCATCGCCGCAAGATGGCCCGCGAGGCCGCGCGTGGCGTGCTGCCGAACTCGACCGAGACGAAGATCGTCGTGACCGGCAACGTGCGCGCCTGGCGCACGATGCTCGAGCTGCGCTCGAGCGAGGGCGCGGAGTTCGAGATCCGCCGCCTCGCGATCATGGCCCTCCGCACCCTCCAGCGCGAGGCAAAGTCGTTCTTCAGCGATTTCGAGGTGTACGTCGCCGCGGATCGGGCGGAGGCGGCGAGGATCTCGTACCACAAGGTCTGAACTGTAAGCTGGCAGAGGGCAGGTGGCAGGCAGCAGAAGGGCGGCCGACGGCCGCCCTTTCGCATCCCGCACCACTGCCGCCTGCCACCTGCCCTCTGCCACCTTCATCTCAACTCACGGCGCCCTCCTCCTTGGCACCGTTCACCGGCACCTTCCCCGCCAACTCCGCCGGCACCTGCTCGAATCCCTTGTGCTTGTATGTCACGCTGCCGTAGCCGTGCGTGAGTGACTGGAGGCGCGTCGCGTAGAGGTGCAGCTCGGCCATCGGCACGTCGGCCTTCACGATCGTACCGTTCCCGTCCGGCGCCGGCGTCGTGCCGACGATGTGCCCGCGACGTGACGAGAGATCGCCCATGACGTCGCCGAGGTAGGCGTCCGGCGTGAAGACCTCGACCGTCATGAGTGGCTCGAGGATCACCGGCTTCGCCTTCGCCGCGATCGTCTTGAACGCGAGGATCCCCGCCATCTTGAAGCTCGCCTCGTTCGAGTCGACCGAGTGGTACGACCCGTCGAAGCACTCGACGGTGAAGTCGACGACCGGATACCCCGCGAGCACGCCGCGCTCGGCCGCTTCCTGCACGCCCTTGTCGACCGCCGGGATGTACTGCCGGGGGATCACGCCGCCCGAGATCTTGTCGACGAACTGGTAGCCCGTGCCGCGCTGCGACGGCTTGATGCGGATCCAGCAGTCGCCGAACTGGCCCTTGCCGCCGGTCTGCTTCTTGTGCCGTCCCTGCCCCTCGGCCTGGCCGAGCAGCGTCTCGCGATACGGCACGCGCGGAGGACGCAGCGTCGCCTTCGCGCCGTACTGCCGCTGCAGCCGGGCGAGCGCGACCTCGAGGTGACGCTCCCCCATCCCCTCGATGATCATCTCGTGCGTCTCGGGCTCGAAGTGCACCTGTATCGTCGGATCCTCGTCGTGCAGGCGGTGCAGCCCGGCCTGGAGCTTCTCCTCGTCGGCCCGCGCCGTCGCCTCGATCGCGAACGAGACGAGGGGATCGGGGAACGGGATGCCGGGCAGCCGCACCGGGTGCTCACGGGTGCTGAGCGAGTCGTTCGTGTGCGTATCGCGCAGCTTCGCGACGCAGCCGATGTCGCCCGGATAGAGGCGCGGCACCTCGACGCGCTCCTTCCCCTGCGGGATCGCGAGATGCGTGAGCTTCTCCGCGGCGTTGCGCGTCGCGTTCCACGCCTCGAAGCCGTTCGTCGCGACGCCGCTGAACGTCCGGAAGTAACTGACCTCGCCGACGTGCGGCTCGTTCGTCGTCTTGAAGACGAGCGCCGTGAACGGCGCCGACTCGTCGGCGTGGATCTGCACGCTGCGCGCGCCCTCGCTCCCCTGGAGCGCATGCAACTCCTCCATCTCGTACGCCGAGGGCATGAGCTGCACGAGGAAGTCGAGCACCGTCGGGATGCCGTACGTGAGCTGCCCGGAGCAACAGAGCAGGGGAAAGAGCTCCGCGCGCTTCATCGCCTCCTTCATCGCGCGCATCTCGTCGTCGCCGGGAATCTCCTCGCCGGCGAAGAAGCGCTCGAGCAGGTCGTCGTCGGTCGCCGCGATCGCCTCGACGAGCTCGGCGTGATAGCGCTCGAACCGCGCGCGCTCCTCGGCTGGGATATCCACTTCGTCATACTCGCCACTCTTCGTGCCCGGCTTGAAGAGGTAGGCGCGCTTGCTGAAGAGGTTGATGACGCCGCGGAACGTCGGGCCGGCACCGATCGGGATCTCCACCGGCACGATCTTGTTCGTGAGCCGCTCGCGAATCGTGGCGTACACGCCGTCGAAGTCGGCGTGCTCCTTGTCCATCATCGTGACGACGAAGAGCACCGGGTCGGCGCGCTTCACCGCCGCGCGGAACATGCGCTCGGTGCCGACCTCGACGCCGCCCGTCGCGCCGATCGCGACGAGCGCGCCGTCGGCCGCGACGAGGCCGGCCATCGCGTCACCGGCGAAGTCGGCGTAGCCCGGCGTGTCGAGCAGGTTCACCTTCGTGTCCCGCCATTCGGCGTGCGCACAGCCGAGGGCGATCGAGTAGCCGCGCGACGTCTCCTCGGGCGAGGTGTCGGTCAGCGTCGTGCCGTCCTTGATGTTGCCGTGTCGTTTGGAGGTCCCCGAAACGAAAGCGAGCGCGTCGACCAGAGTGGTCTTCCCGCTCGCTCCATGTCCCACGACCGCGACGTTCCGGATGTCGGCGCTCTTGTACTCGCGCATGGCGGTACCCTCCTCCCGCCGCCTGGCGGGCGCATCAGGGGACTTGGAGGGTGCACCCTCCAGCGGCGGGGCGCAAGCGTGCCCCGCCTGACCTGATGTCCTACCCCGCCCTACTCCTCGTCGGTGAAGTTCTCGGCGTCCGCCTCACGCATCGCGGCGAGCATGTCGGAGTTCCGCGAGGCGCCGGCGACGGCGAGTTGCACCGTGAGGGAGCGGCGCGTGCCCTCCGGCCAGTCGGGCATGAGCAGGCCAGCGAGGACACGGCGGATCGCTTGACCGCCTTCCTTCAGGAGGTCGGCGGCGGTCTCGCGCAGCACCGTGAGGGGGATCGCCATCTCACGGCGGATCACCTCGCCGGTGCGCGCATCGCGCCAGGCGGAGTCACCGACGGCGCCGTGCGCCTCCGAGACATCGAGGTGCGGCAGTGCGGCAGCGCCTGCCGAGGCCTTGCGCGCCTCGACTGCGGCCGCGAGCGCGAGTGCGAGGGACTCCGGCGTCGGCACACCGTAGAGGGTCACGACGTCGCGCGCGGGCGACTCGAGCGTCTCGCGCTGTTCGACCGCGCTCACGCGTGCGATCGACGCAGAGGCCGCGCTGGTGTCGTCCCACTGAATGGTCACGTCCATGTCGCGGCGCTCCCCAGTCGCTCGAGATGGGTCGGTTCACTCGACACTACCTTCCGATCGGTAGGCGGTGTCACATTCGCAGTGGCGATGGGCAGCGGGCGGATGTCGCTCGAACGCCGCGAGACGGAACCTGTCGCGAACGTCCGCACTCCATCCTGCCCGCTCCCACCATGATCGACATGATCGAGGTGCATCCCACGCGAGCGCTCGAGGAGCGCGACTCGCGTCGCGTATTCCCATGTCGAGCGCTCACGTCGCGCTGAAGGCCTGATCAGCCTGCGCAGCATGACCGACGACCAACGCAAGAGGCATACCGGCAGCGATTCGCGTGAGCCGCGTCACACTCGCGGCTGTCCGCCGATGAGACGCATGCGTGAGGCGTCCGCAACGCGTGACAGTTAGCGGGACAGGTCGTGTCCCGACGAGACGCGTCGATACTTCGATCCCCGCGGGCGCGACGGACGCGACCCGTCGGGCGAATCCCGATTCCGTCAGTGCTTACTTTCCGCGCATGCGAGCGCGCCCCATGTCCCGGTCACGTTCCCTGCCGACCCTGATCGGCTTGCTTCTCTCGGTCCCGCTCACGGCGCAGCAGCGCCCGGCGAACGAACTCGGCCGCATCCCCGTGCTCGAGTACCACCTGATCGGTGAACGCGAGGGGCGTTGGTCGCGATCGTGGCAGCGCTTCGCGCAGGATCTCGAGTTGCTGCATGCGCGCGGCTATCGGCCGATCACCGTGAAGCAGCTCGTGGCCGGTGACATCGATGTCGGACCGGGTCTCTCGCCCGTCGTGGTCACGTTCGACGACGCGTCACCGGGTCAGTTTCGCTATGTGGAGGTCGACGGCTCGCTGCGGATCGACTCGACCTCCGCCGTCGGCATCTGGCAGGCATTCGCCGCGCGGCATCCGGAATGGAAGGGCCGCGCCGTCTTCTGCGCCCTACCCGCGGCGACCGAGGGACACGCCTTCTTCGGGGACCGGGGGATTCAAGGACAGAAGACCGCCTGGCGGATGCAGAAAGTGCGATGGCTCATCGAGAACGGCTTCGAGGTGTGCAACCACACTCTCTGGCATGCGAACCTGTCGAAGATGAGCGACACTGTGGTCCAGGAGCAGCTTGCCCGGGCCCAACTGGCGGTAGACTCGGCCCAAACAGGCTACCAGATGACGACACTGGCATTGCCGTTGGGTATGTGGCCGGCACGCCGAGCGCTACTGCGGTCGGGTGGCTGGACGGATGCAAAGTCAGGCAAGACAACGCGATACAACATCGACGCTGTCCTGATGGTGGCGGGAGGTCCAGCGCGAAGCCCGTTCGACTCGTTGTTCAATGCGATGAGCATCCCGAGAGTTCAGGTGTTCGGCGACGAGCTTGAACGGCTGCTCGATTGGCTGGATCGTGACGGGAATCGATACATCGCTGGATTGACGCCGAAGAAACTGACAAGAAAATAGGCGCTGTCACGCGTTGATACCAAAACTTGCAGGAAGTGCCATTGTGCCCCATGTTCCGGCGACAACCGTAGCCCGAGTGCTCAATGCCCATCCGTAGACCCCGCGGTCCGAAGCCTACGCTTCGACATATCGCGTTCCTCGAGCTCATGGCGAACGCGCCTGAAACGGCGAGCGTCCATCGTGGGGCGAACGCGTCGTTCCTGACGATGCGACTCCTCGATCATTGGATATCGCTGGGGGCGGACATCGTATCGGACGAGAACTCGGCGCGCGCCGCGGCGACTGATGCGATCGGCACACTCGTCGATGACGAAGAGCTCAAGGCCTCACTGGCGTCGATCACCGAGGCCATGGTCGCACTCCAGGAGCCGGATGCGCAGCCGGTGCTGCCGCGCGTGTATGCACTCGGCAAGCTGCACGAACAGCGCGGTCTCATGCCGCAGGCCGCCGACATCTATGGGACGGTCGCTCGATACGTCGATGCGTCGGTGCATCTCGACCTCGCGTACGACGCGCACATGCGCCGCGCCTTCTGCCTGCGCAACGCCGGCGAGTTCGAGTGGGCCGACCAGGCGTACGGCACTGCCGGTGCTCTCGCGGCGCGCGCGCGCGATCGCGTGCGCGTGCTGACGTCGCGCGTCGGTCAGGCGAAGGTCGAGATGTTCAAGGGCAACCTTCCGTCGGCGGCTGTCGCGCTCGAGACGATCCAAGAGGAGGCGGAGAAGCTCGGGGCGACGCGGCTCGTCGCGAACGTCCTGCACGACCGCTCCGCGCTCGCCCGTCTGCGCGAGGACCTCGGCGGCGCTGTGAGGCTCGCGTTCGAATCCTTTCGTCGTTCGATAACGGAGTATGATCGTGAGCGTGTGCTCGGCGACCTCGCGGCTTACCTGATGCACCTTGGTGCGGACGAAACGAGTCGTGTCGCGTTCCAGCTCATGGAGCTCGGAACCACTTCGGAGCAGGTCCGTAACGCCGCGCGGAATGGTCTGATGCAGCTAGCAGCGCGCGGGAGGAACGAGACGCTCTTCGAGTCGTATCGCCGCAAGCTCGCCGAGTCGCCTCTGCACGCAACCGCACGAACCGACTTCTATCATGACTCGGCTCGCGGCCTAATGAGCTTCGGTCGCTTCGGCGAGGCCCGCACGTCGCTCAACGCAGCGCTCAAGCTCGCCGAAGAGAACGGTCAAAGTCAGAAGATTTTCCAAGTCGAAGCAACGCTTCGCGAGTTGGAGCAGGTGGAGCGGGAGGAGCAGAGGGCCGAGGCGAGCCGTCCGGCACCGGTGCAGGCACCGGACGACATCGCTACGGCGCTTGAGGAACTGCTCGCTGAGGTGTCCGCCGCGGCGTAAGCGACGGCCCAGGCTCAGATGCCAGAAGTGATGATGTCGTCACCAGCCGGCGTCGGCGCAGTCGGGCTGGTGCAGGCGGCGGCAGAAAGAGCGAAGGCAGCGAACAGGATCGCGAAGGCAGTACGAAGAGCGCGCATTGTGAAGCTCCGGAAGGAGAGGGTATCGGTTCAGTCGGGGGACTGTCCGTAACCTAGCCTTCCAAAGCGATGCGATAAGTACTCGATTGAGACACGAAATAGCTATTTCGTGCCATTTGGGCAGTTACTTTTCACTTGGGCGGGTACCCGATGATCGTAGCGGCTTGCGTTGAGCCCCAGAAACTGGTCCGGCTGCGTGGCGCCGTGGGGGAATCCCATCGCCTGCATGTCGCGCTCGACTGGGAGCACGCGGACAGCATCATCCGTCGCCAGCCCGTCGACGTCCTCGTTGTCGATCCGCAGTTCGGGTCGAGCGAGCCACGGACCGACTCGATCAGGTCGCTACGAGAGCAGTTCCGTTCCGTGCCCGTCGTCGTCTACTCGGCCCTCGGTGCGCAGACCCTGCGTCCGCTCATCGAGCTGGGCCGCGATGGCATCGAGCAGCTCGTGCTCTACGGCGTCGACGACGACCCGCGCCAACTGCGGCGCACGCTCGAGCGACAGCCCGGCGTCGCGCTCGCCGCGAAGCTCATCGCGCGACTGCGGCCCAAGTTCCGCACGCTCCCGGCCGAGGTCTCCCGCGCGTTCGAGCGCGTGATCCACACGCCGGCCGCGTTCCGGGGCGTCCCCGATCTCGCGGCGGCGGCGAACGTGTCGCGTCGCACGATCTACCGTGAGTGCGAGCGCGCGAACCTGGCGTCGCCGCGCGAGCTCATCGCCGGCGCGCGCGTGCTGCGCGCGTACGCGTTCCTGCGCGAGTCGGACTATGCGATCGAGGACGTCGCGGAGCACCTGCGGTTCTCGAGCCCGCACCACCTGACGAAGACGATGCGCTGGGCCTGCGGCATGACGACCGCGCGCGCGCGCGATCGCATCGCCCCCGACGACTTCATCGCCTTGCTCGCCCAGCGCCTCATGCCCGATGGCACGATGGCCCCGCTCTCGCCCGACGTCGATGACTGACGTCGCGCACCCGCGCGTCCTGCTCGTGGACGATGAGCCGGCGGTGGGCAAGGCGCTCGCCGCCGTGCTCCGCCGCGCGGGGTTCGACGTGTCCCTCGCCGGGAGCGTGGCCCAGGCGGAAGAGATGCTCGCCGACCGCTTCGACGCGCTGATCGTCGACCTGCGCATGCCGGAGATGCGCGGCGACGCGTTCTACTTCCTCGCGTGCGTGCGGCAGCCATGGCTCAACTGCCGCGCGTTGTTCGTGACCGGGGACATCACCGAGCAGGCGGAGTCGATCATCGAGAACACCGGCTGCCGCTACCTGTTGAAGCCCTTCCGGACCGAGGAGATGATCGCCGAACTCGCGCAGATCATCCCGGCCGCGATGCCGCACGCGATCCCGCGGGCCGGCTGAGCCGTCCGGCTCAGGACCTCCACTTCCGCAGCGTCCCGAGCGCCGACGAGAGCGCCGCGCGCTCTTCGTTCGACGTCGCGCCGGCGAGCAGCATCTCATAGGTCCCGACGGCGAGCTTGAGCGCGACCGGATCGTTCTCCGCGCCGGCGACGCTCGCGGCGTTGTCGGCGAGCGCGGCGTGGGCGAGCTTGTCGTCCGGGAAGCGGGTCGTGACCTGGTGCCAGCGGGTCATGCGCCCGCGCGGGGAGGACTCGGTGAGCGCCCAGAGGTGCCAAGCGGCGCGGTCGGATGGATCGGCCTGCAGCGCCCGCGAGGCGATGTCCCCGACGACGTCCGGACCACGGCCGGTAAGCCAGTAGGCGTTCGCGAGCCCGACGAGCGCCTTCGCGTTCATGGGCTCGCGCTCGACGATGCGCTCGTAGACGGGACCGGCGACCTCGTGCAGGTCGCGGAAAGGCTCCACCGCCGCCATCAGGTCGCCGGTGGAACCCGCGGAGACGCAGGCCGTATCCAGCCTTGAGAGGAGCCTCGCGATGTCGTGCGTGGACCGGTATTCTTTCACCGCCTCCGCGACGGCGGAGCGCGTGTCCGAGGCTGGCGTGGGCATCCGTCAAAGGTATCGGTCGCCGTCGCGGCACGGCACCGCTGCACATGGGGAGCGATGAGCGACAATGCGCCGAAGAAGAGCCTGCAGCACGCGCTCAACAACCCGCTCGCCGGGCTGCTCGCCGAGCTGCAGCTGCTCGAACTGGAGGACCTCGCCCCTGAGCATCGGGAGTCGGTCGAGCGCGCGATCGATCTCTGCCGACGGGTGATCCAGCTCGTGCGGGAACGCGTGCCGCCATCGCTGGACTGATTGACTCGTTGGGCATGGCCCGCGCGCCACAGGGTTGCGCCCCGCGCCGGGAATGCCCATACTGATGCAACCGCCCGTCGCGGTGAGGCCGCTCGTCGCCCACCTGGACGGCCGCGATCCCAGACGCTCCCCCGCCGCGCTCGCGTGCGCGACGCTCCCCGGCAAGACTGGCCGGGACCTGGTCGGATACGTCAGGCCGCTTCGTAGACATCCACACCGTAGACATGACAGAACGTCGTCGTCCGCCCCGTCGTGGGCGTGGTGCGCGCCCGCGTGCCGCCGATGCCACATCCGACGCATTCGCTGAGGCGGATCCGTACCGTGACGCGTCCGATGCCCCCGCTCCCGATGCGCCGCCGAGCGTGAGTGATGCGACCGCCGAATCGACGCCGCCGAGCGCGAGTGAGCCCAGCGGTGAGAACGCCGGCGATCGGGGTGATCGGGGCGACAGCGAGTCCGAACTCCGAGCCGATCGCAACGACGCGGCGACCCGCGAGGGCGGCGCTTCCGCGCCATTCGGCGGCCAGTCGAACGGCCGACACTACCAGGACCGCGGCGAACGACACGATCGCGGTGACCGCCCTGACCGGAACGGGCGGGGCCGGCGGGGACGCCGGCAGCGCTCGCGCGGCTTCCGTGATCGCGAGGGCCAGCGCGGGCCCCATGAACATCGCGAACCACGCGAGCAGGGCGGTGGCGCCCCGCCGGTCATCCTCGTCGTCGACGGCGAGACCTCGGGTTGGTTCGACCCGGCCCGCGAGGCGGGCTTCATCCGGCGACCGGAGTTCAGCTACCTCGCCGATCCCAACGACGCGTTCGTCCCGCCGTACTTGGTACGCCAGTACGGGCTGCGCCGCGGCGACGCGATCCAGGCCCGCACCGGCCGCGACCATCGCGGTCGCCTGACGGTCGCCGAGATCACGGCGATCAACGACAAGGACCCCGACCCGACCGCGAAGCGCGCGGATTTCCAGAGCCTCACGGCGTCGTACCCTGAGCGGCGGCTCACGCTCGAGACGGGGCGGCCGGCCAAGGGCGGTCCGGAGCTCACGCGCCGCGCGATCGATCTCATCGCGCCGATCGGCTATGGCCAGCGGGCGCTCATCGTCGCCCCGGCCCGCGCTGGCAAGACGATGCTGATGCAGGCGATCACCGAGGGCATCGCGCTCAACCATCCGAACGCGACGCTGCTCATCCTCCTCGTCGACGAGCGTCCCGAGGAGGTCAGCGAGGCGATCTCCTGGGGTGTCGGCGAGGTCGTCGCGTCGAGCTTCGACCAACCGGCGAAGCGGCATGTCGAGGTCGTCGAGATGGTGCTCGAGCGCGCCCGTCGGCTCGTCGAGCAGGGGAAGGACGTCGTGATCGTGCTCGATTCGCTCACGCGCATGGCGCGCGCGTTCAACACGGCGGAGCGCGGCACCGGCCGCACGCTCTCGGGCGGCCTCGACACGTCGGCGATGGCGCGACCGAAGGCGTTCTTCGGCTCGGCGCGCAACATCGCGCCGCAGCACGGCGGCGGCTCGCTCACGATCATCGCGACGGCGCTCGTCGAGACGGGCTCGCGCATGGATGACGTGATCTTCGAGGAGTTCAAGGGTACGGGCAACTGCGAGATCAAGCTCGACCGGTCGCTGGCCGAGAAGCGGATCTTCCCGGCGTTCGACATCGCGAGCAGCGGCACGCGGCGCGAGGAGAAGCTCTACAAGGCGGAGCAGATCGAGGCGATCTACACGCTGCGCCGGGGTCTCCAGCAGATGCCGCCGCAGTCGGCGATGGAGTGGCTCATCAAGCGCATCGCGGGGACGGTGTCCAACGATGCGCTGCTCGCGGGGTTGTAGCGCGGGTTAGGCGGAGCCACCCGACGCCGACGCACCGAGGGCGCCGAGAGCCGCCGAGCGTTCCTCACCCCGGCGCGAGTTCGTCCCATAGCGCCGCCACGGCGCGCATGCCGAGCCGGAAGTTCTCCTGGCTAATCCACTCGTTCGGCGCGTGCGCGTTCTCGCCGGGGAGGCCGAACCCGATCAGCAGCACCGGCGCGCCGAGGATGCGTTCGAAATCGCTCACGACGGGGATCGAGCCGCCCTCGCCGGTGATGACCGGTTCGCGCCCGAACGCGGCGGCGAGCGCGCGCTTCGCCGCGTCGAAGAGCGGACCGTCGAGGTCGGCGCGCCACGGCAGACCGCCATGCAGCATCGTCACGCGCACCGTCACCCCCTCGGGCGCGATCGACCGCACGTGCGCCTCGATCAACTCCTGGATGCGCGCGGGATCCTGATCGGGCACGAGACGGCAACTGACCTTCGCCATCGCGACGCCGGGGAGCACGGTCTTCGCGCCCTCGCCCGTGTAGCCGGAGAGGAGTCCGTTCACTTCGCAGGTCGGGCGCGTCCAGAGCTTCTCGAGCGTCGTGTAGCCGGGCTCGCCGCCGAGCGCCTCGACCGCGAGTTGCTTCTTGAAATCGGTCTCATCGAACGGCAGCTCGCGCATCGCGGCGCGCACGGCCTCGGGGAAGGGCCGCACCGCGTCGTAGAAACCCGGGATCGCGATGCGCCCGTCGGCATCGTGGAACGTCGCGAGGATGCGCGCGAGCGCCATCGCCGGATTCACGACCGCGCCGCCGTACATGCCGGAGTGCAGGTCGGAGTTCGGTCCCGTCACGTCGAGTTGGAGGTACGCGAGTCCGCGCAGCGACGAGAGGATGCTCGGGATGCCGGGGGCGAACATCGTCGAGTCGGAGATCACGACCGCGTCGCAGGCGAGGCGCTTGCGATGCTCCTCGATGAACGGCGCGAGGTGCTCGCTGCCGACCTCCTCCTCGCCCTCGGCCAGCACGATGATGTTCACCGGCAGCGTGCCGCGGACGGCGATATGCGCCTCGAGCGCGGCGACGTGCAGCCAGAGCTGTCCCTTGTCGTCGACGCTGCCGCGCGCGTAGATGTTGCCGTCCCGAATCGCCGGCTCGAACGCCGGCGTCGTCCAGAGCTCGAGCGGCTCTGGCGGCTGGACGTCGTAGTGGCCGTAGACGAGCACGGTCGGTGCGCCGGGGGGCGCCTTGCGCCATTCGCCGAGCACGACCGGATGGCCGGCCGTCGGCAGCACCTGCGACGCGAAGCCCGCGCGCTCGAGCTTCGCGTGCAGCCAGTCGGCCGCGCGCTGCACATCTGGCTTGTGCTCGGAACGCGCGCTCACGCTGGGGATGCGCAGGAACTCGAAGAGGTCCTCGTGGACGCGCGCGTCGTTCGCGGTGAACCACGCCTCGAGCGCAGGGTCGATGCCCTTCGGCGCGTTTGTCTTGCTGTCGGTCATCGTGGGAGTAGTGGATCGGTGGAGTCAGCGGGCCAGGTGCCCGCCCAACCGGAGAGTACCCAAAGGCGCCGTCGCCCGACGTACTCGTCGCCGCGCTCCATGCGAACGAGTGGACCTGCCGTCATCGACGCGAAGTGCCCGTCGAGTCGGCGGATCGGGCCGGGCAGGCCTTCGGCCGGCTCCTCGAGCACGAGGAGGACGCCATCGCCGGCGCGCGCCTCATCGGTGAAGCGCGGCCAGAGGTCGTATTGGTTCCGACGCGAGCCGAGGTTGAACGCGTACGCGTGCGGGTGGTCGGCGAGATGGAAGCCGAGCATCGCCGCGTCCTGATATCGATTCGCGGCGACCGCCGTGCCTGCGGGAAGCGTCGCGCGCGCACTATCGACGACGCGGGCGAGCTGGTCCCAGCCATGTGCCTTGGAGACCTGGTCGCGACGCGCGGGTAGCGGCAGGAACGGCACGACGACGTGTGCGAGCGCGATCGTCGTGAGCACACCCGCGACCCAGATCGCACGCCGCTCCCACGCCGTCCGTAGCGTCGTGCGCGCGCCGGCGAGCAGCAGGATCGCCGGCACCCAGGCGATCGCCGGCCAGTTCGCCTCGACCGACTTGCGCGTCGCGCTGAACGCGAAGAACGCGAGGCAGAAGACGGTGATCGCGCCGAGCACGAAGCGCACCTGCCGTCGCGCCGTCATCGCGGCTCGCGGGACCTTTCGTGGCCATCCATCGCGCAGGGCGTACCACGTCGCGCCGACGAGGAGCACGAAGAGCACGGGCGTGACGAGCCCGGCTTGTCCGCCGATCAGCTCGAGTTCACGTCCGACCGCGCTGCCGCGCGCCGGCGTGCCGAGTCCATGACCCAGCTGGAAGCGGAACGCGATCCAGTCGTGCCGCGCGTTCCACCAGAGCACCGGCACCATCACGATCGACGCGACGGCGACGGCGATCCACGGACCGGGCTGCGCGATGCGCGGCCGCAGCCCGCGATGCACGAGCATCGCGATCACGATCGCGAGCGGGATGAGCACGCCGGTGAACTTCGAAGCCATCGCGAGTCCGATCGCGAGGCCACCGACGATCCACCACGAGGTCGAGGCGATCGGATCGGCGTCGTCGAGCGCCCTTACGACGCACCAGAGCGTCCACGCGATGAACGCGAGCAGCGGCGCGTCGGGCGTCGCGAGCACGAGACCCGCCGCCGAGAGCGGCATGACGAGGAGGATCGCCGCGGCGTAGCGCGCGGCGATGCCGCCGGCGAGGTGGCACGCCGTGCGCGCGAGCCAGAACCCGGCGAGCGTGCCGACGAGGATCGGCAGGAGGCGCACGCCGAGCGGCGTCGGTCCGAGGATCGAGGTCCCACCGGCGATGAGCACGGCGATCATCGGCGGATGGTCGAAGTAGCCGCCCTGGAGGCGACGCGACCAATCCCAGTAGTACATCTCGTCGGGGAAGAGCGGCACGACGGCGCCAAGCGCGAGGCGCAGCAGCGTGGACGCGAGCAACAGCCAGAGCGCGTGGCGCCAGGCTGCGTCGGCGTCGTGTTCCCCGGGCATGCTCACGTCGATCGCGGACCTCGTCGGCTCGGACTCGCGTTCATCGATGGGTCGGTAGGTTCAATGTAACGTCCATGCCACACGAGAACCGCCTCGCTCGCGAATCGAGCCCCTATCTCCAGCAGCACGCGACGAACCCCGTCGACTGGTTCCCCTGGGGGGACGAGGCGTTCGCGGTGGCGCGCGCCGAACAGAAGCCGGTGCTGCTCAGCATCGGCTACGCCGCCTGCCACTGGTGCCATGTCATGGCGCACGAGTCGTTCGAGGACGAGGCGACGGCGCGCCTCATGAACGAGCGCTTCGTGAACGTGAAGGTCGATCGCGAGGAACGGCCGGACGTCGACTCGATCTACATGCAGGCGGTGCAGGCGATCACCGGCCACGGCGGCTGGCCGATGACGATGTTCCTCACGCCCGACGGCGTGCCGTTCTACGGCGGCACGTACTTCCCGCCCGAGGACCGGCATGGCATGCCGTCGTTCCGGCGCGTGCTCACATCGGTCGCCGACGCTTGGCGCACCCGGCGGGACGAGGTGCTCAAGGGCACCGACGTCCTGCGTGGGATCTACGCCGCTGCGGAAGGGCCGACGAGCGCCGCCGACTCGCTCTCCCGTGCGCAGCTCGACGAGACGATCCGCGGCCTGCGGCGGTGGTACGACCACGAGCAGGGCGGCTTCGGACGCGCGCCGAAGTTCCCGCAGCCGCAGTTGCTCGAGGCGTTGCTGCGGCACCACGCACGGACCGCGGCGCCCGAGCCGCTCGCCATGGTCACGCAGACGTTCGCGAGCATGTGGCGCGGCGGGCTCTACGACCAGCTCGGGGGCGGCTTCCATCGCTATTGCGTGGACGCGACCTGGACGGTGCCGCACTTCGAGAAGATGCTCTACGACAACGCGCTGCTCGCCCGACTCGCCGTACGGCTCTGGCAGCGGACGCGCGATGCCGATGCGAAGCGCATCGCGGAAGAGACGTTCGCGTGGGTCATGCGCGAGATGACGCATCCCGATGGCGGATGGTACGCGTCGCTCGATGCCGACAGCGAGGGGTACGAGGGGCGCTTCTACGTCTGGTCGGCGGCCGAGCTGCGCGAACACCTCGGCGACGACGCCGAGCTCGCGATGCGGCACTGGGGCGTCACGGACGAGGGGAACTTCGAGGACACCGGCGCGAGCGTACTCCGGCGGGTGATGGATGCGCCGGCGCTCGCCGCGCCGCTCTCGCTGGGCGAGGACGATGTGCGCGCACGGCTCTGGCGCGCACGCGAACGCCTGCTCGCGGTGCGCGATGGCCGCGTGCGGCCGGCGCGAGACGAGAAGGTGCTCGCGTCATGGAACGGACTCATGCTCCGCGCGATGGCCGAGGGCGCACGCGCGTTCGGTGACACTGGCCTCGCGCGCGCCGCCGTGCGCGCCGGAGAGTTCCTGCGAGGCGCGCTCATGCGGGATGGGCGCGTGCTGCGCAGCTGGCGCGACGGCGACGCGCGCATCCCGGGCTTCCTCGAGGACCACGCGGCGCTCGCGCTCGGCTTCGTCGCGCTCTACGAACTGACGTTCGAGCGACGGTGGCTCGACGCGGCGCTCGAGCTCAACGACGCGTGCACGCGCTGGTTCTGGAGCGACGACACCGGTGCGTTCTACGACACCGCGCATGACGGCGAGCGGCTCGTCACGCGCCCGCGCGACGTGACCGACAATGCGATCCCGTCGGGGAACTCGATGGCGGTCGAGCTCCAACTGCTCGTGGCGACGATCACCGGTGACGCGACGATGCGACGCCGGGCCGACTATGTGCTCGCGTCGCTCGCCGAGCCGATGCGGCGAAGCGCGCTCGCGTTCGGGCACTTGATCTGCGCGGGGGACCTGGCGGTCAGCGGCGCGGTTGAACTCGCGATCGCTGGCGCGCCGGGGTCCCCGCCGTTCGATGCCCTCGCGCGCGCCGCGGCGGGGATCTATGTGCCGTCA
>CAYSAR010000007.1:0-17944 GCA_964428985.1 uncultured Gemmatimonadaceae bacterium
TCTCGGCCGGCGTCATGCCGAGTTGGAGGCAGAGCGCGCGGTCGCGGTAATACATGTAGAACCAGTCGTGCGCCGGCTTGAAGACGAAGCCGGCGGCGGTCAGCACGGCCTCATGGCCGGCGCCCGAGATTTGGAAGAAGATCTTGTTCTGCCGCTTGAGCTGGATCTCCTTGTCGTCGATGCGCCGGGAGAGGAGCATCGTCCGATAGGCGGCGACGAGCTGGTCCTTGGTCAGGCCGTGCGTGCTGCGGCGAGCGGCCTTGGCGGAGGTGGCCATGATCGTGGGGCTGGATAGGTCGGTTGGCCCGCGACGGCCGGGCACGTGGACTCCATCAAAGGTAGCATGTCGGCGGTGGCTGGGCCGTCGGTTTGACGGCTGGTGGCGGTGGGGGGTAGGATGGGTGGACTTCCTTCCGGAGGCGCCTTGCGCGCGCTCGTCCAAGGCTCGCTGAGCATCGCGCTGGTCGCATCTCCCCTCGTTGCGCAAGACGGTCCGCGCGCCGCCGGCGAGAACGTCGTGCGCGTCGTCGTGCGCGACACCGCCGGCGTGCCTGTCGCGTTCGCGTTCGTGCAGCCGAAGGGGCGCATCGGACGTACCGCGTCGGACTCGGGGGTCGCCGCGTTCGCGCTCGAGCCGCGGGACTCGATGGAGTTCATCGTGCGGCGCCTCGGCTTCGAGCCCTTCGTCGGATCGATTGCGCGGATGGACGGCTCGTACGAGGTGCGACTGGCACCGCTTGTCCAATCGCTGCGCGCCGCGCGGATCGTCGCGTCGACGAACGAGATCCTCGAGCGCCGTGGGTTCTACGACCGCATGGAGCGTGCGCGGCTCGGTGCGTACACGTCGCGGTTCATCGGTCCCGAGGAGCTCGACCTACGGAACCCCGGCCGCATCTCGACGGTGCTCGGCGACGCGCCGTTCGTGAAACTCAAGATGGATCGCGGCCGCACGATGGTGCTGGGCCGCTCGATGAACTGCCAGGTCGCCGTGCTGCTCGACGGCCATCGCGTCAGCGGGATGATCGAGGAGTACTTCACCGACGATGGTCGCGCCGAGATCGACCGACTCTCGCGGACGCACCGGGGACAGGCGGTCGACATGTTCCTCAAGGCCCGCATGTCCATCGATGAGCTCGTCACGGCGAACTCGATCGCCGCGATTGAGATGTACGCGAGCCTCGCGGCGGCACCACCCGAGCTGCAGCGGAACGCGCAGCCGGAGGCTTGTGGACTGATCGCCCTCTGGACGGGGGCACGGCGATGACCGGCACGCACATGCTCGCACTCGCCATCGCGACGGTCGCGCTCGGCGTGCCCACGAATGGACACGCGCAGCGCGGTCGCGAACGAGACGATCTCGTGCGCGTCGTCGTGCTCGACACGGCCGGCGCCCCGGTGCCCTTCGCGCTCGTCCAGCCGCACAACCGGGCGTTGCGCACGGCGAGCGATTCGGGCGTCGCCGAGTTCCGCCTGTCGGCGGGCGACACGATGCGATTCATCGTGCGTCGACTCGGCTTCCAGGCGTTCGATGCGCGCGTGCCGCGCGATGCGTCGGGCACGTTCACGGTCCGGATGATTCCGCTCGTGCAATCGCTCAAGGCCGCGGAAATCGTCGGGGCCTCGAACGAGATGCTCGAACGTCACGGGTTCTACGATCGCATGGAGCGGGCGCGCCGCGGCGCGTACATGGCGCGGTTCGTGACGCCGGAGGAGCTCGATCTGCGCAATCCCGGTCGCATCTCCCAGATGATGCAGGGCACGCCGTTCGTGAAGGTGAAGCTCGACCAAGGGCGCGCGATGCTTCTCGGTCGGACGCAGAACTGTCCGATGACGGTGCTCCTCGACGGCCACAAGGTCACCGGCATGGTCGAGGAGTTCTTCACCGACGACGGCCAGCGCGAGGTCGAGCGCTTGATGCCGATGGTGCAGGGTCCGGACAAGTATGCGAACGCGACGGCGCTGTTCCTGAAGGGCCGACAGTCCGTCGACGAGCTCGTCACGGCGCACGCCGTCGTCGCGATTGAGATGTATGGCAGTCTCTCGGCGGCGCCGGCCGAGTTGCTGCAAGCGGCAGGGCCGGAATCGTGCGGGTTAATCGCGCTCTGGACCGGCTCGCGCCGCTGACCCTCGCCCCGCCGCCGATCGGCGCAATCACAAAGATGCGACTTTCATCATCCGCCTTGCGGAGCCTCGCGTGACGCTGCACCTCTAGCCGCGTCCATCCTGTGGCGGGCGCGCGTTGACCGCGCCCCAACGGAGGCCCGTGATCGGCACGCACGCGTCGCGATCCCAGCCGCAGCTGCTCATCGCCCGCTCGCACACCGCGAGCGAGTACTGGCGCCTCCTCCCCATTGACCACACCCCGCTCGGGCACCCCGTCCCGATGCGGGGTGTCGTCCTTTCCGGCGAGGTCCGATGTCACGTCGGTTCGTCCACCATGTTACGCTCGCCCGCGCCCCGCGCGGGCTATCCCGCCACGCTCGCCGCGTGCTGCACCAGCAGCACAAGCGTCAGGTCAAGCGTGCGACCTTCAGGGATTGTGGACGGCGATGTGTCTACTGCGGTACCGCATTGGGTCTTGAGAACGCTACCCTGGACCATGTGATCCCGCTGTCACGCGGCGGCAGCCACCTCCCGGGCAACCTCGTGAGCGCCTGCCAGCCGTGCAATCAACTCAAGGGATCGTTGCTGCCGGTGGAGTTCTTCACGAAGTACCCGGCGGCTGGCCAGAACTTCATGCGCCTCGCGCGCGCAGTGCATCGGCAGCTCAAGCGCGGGGCGCGGCGGGCGGTGTCGCTGTACTACGCCCAAGCTGCGTAGCTCGGATGCGGGAAGAGGAAGACGCTACCCCGGTGCGGAGTGCCGGGGGGAGGTAGGGATGCCGAGTGCGGAAGGATGATGCGTGGGTAGGGAAACCGATGCAGGATGCTGGGGCAGGACCCTACCCGAGCATCCAGCATCGGTTTCCTACACCCGGCATCGTCTTCCCGTACTCGGCATCCTTGCCTCCCCCGCGAACTCCGTACCGGGGTAGTCGTCTCCCTGATCCCGCATCGCCTCAGTAATCGACGGGTCTGAGATACGACTCCCCGATCGCGGATGCGGAGATCATCGCCACCGTCGGCAGCTTCCGCTTCCAATGCGTCGAATCCAACCGGCGCTTCACGATCGCGACCGCGTCCGCGGGAATCCCGCGCGCGATGATCTCCTCGGCGCTCCAACCGTTGAGCAGCCAGTTGAGCACGTCGTCGGCGACGGCGTACGACACGCCGAAATCGCCCTCATCGGTCTGACCCTCGATGAGATCGGCGCTCGCCGGCTTGTCGATGATCTCGCGTGGGACGCCGAGGTGTCGCGCGAGGGCCCATACCTGCGTCTTGAAGAGGTCGCCGATCGGATTCACGGGCGGCGAATCGTCGGCGTGCCAGGTGAAGTAGCCGAGGAGGCGCTCGCTCTTGTTGCCGGTGCCGAGGGGGAGCGCGTGCAGCTTCGCCGACTGGTCGAAGAGCGCGATCATGCGCATGCGCGCCATGACGTTGCCGCGCCGCGCGCCATCGGCGTCTGGCTCGAGTGAGAGGTAGCCGTCGACCGCGGCGGTGATCTCGAGCGTGCGTTCCTCGATCCCGGTCCGGTCGACGACGAGCTGCGCGTGCGCGAGGGAGTCGGGGTGGCTCGTGCGGTACGGCATGCGCAGCGCGGTGACGTTCTCGGCGCCGAGCGCGCGCGCGGCGAGCACCGCGACGACGGCGGAATCGACGCCGCCGGAGAGGCCAATCACCGCCTTCGAGAACCTGCGACGCGAGAACTCGTCACGGATGAACGCGACGAACCACTGTTCGACGAGCGCGGCGTCGATCTCGAGGGACGGGGGTGTCGCGAGCGAGCCGCCCGCGGCCCCGACGAGAGGAAGCGGCGCCACGTGCGCGGTCGGTGGCGATTTCGCGGAAGTACGCTTTGCGCCGGTGCGCTTCGTCGGCGTCGGCGCCGAAGGTGGCGTGTCATCGACCGCCGCGTTCACCTTGAAGCCGAGCGCGCGATCGAGTTCCGTCCGCAGGAACGGCAACGCGGCCTTGAGGTCGGAGAGCATCGGCAGGTCGGCGCGCGCGCGCGCGATGTCGGCCATGTCGAGCGTCGCGACGAGCATCGCCTCGTCGAACACCGGCGCGCGCACGCGCACGTCGCCGCGCGGCCCGGCCACGAGCGATCCGCCTTGGAACATGCGCCCACCCTCGCTGCCGACGAGGTTCGCGAGCACGCAGAACACGCCCTGCTCCTCGGCGATGTCGCGGATCAACCGTTCCCACCGCGCCACGCTGCCCGGCCCCGGTACCGCGTCGTCGCGGGGCGCCGTCCCGGGCGCCGGCGCCGCCGCGACGACGATGACGACCTGTGCGCCATCGAGCGCGGCGATCGTCCCCGACAGCGAATGCCAGGCGTCCTCGCAGACGAGCATCGCCGCGCGGCCCCAGGCGGTATCGAACGCGCGGACGCCGTAGCCCCGCTCGACGAAGCGCTCCTCGTCGAAGAGTGCGTACGTCGGGAGGAAGTTCTTGCGGTGCACATGGACGAGCCGGGCTGGCCCGTCGCCCAGCGCGACGCAGGCGGCGCTGTTGTGCAGCGTGCCGTCGAGCGACTCATAGAAGCCGAGGACGACGTCGATCGGGGCATCGAGCGAACGGCCCAGCCGTGTTTCCAGCTCGGCAACGAGGTCGTCCGCCGACAGTGCGAGCTCGCGGACCCCGCCTTCCACGAAGTAGCCCGATGTGATGGTCTCGGCGAAGACCACGACGCGGGGCCGCGGTTCGAGCCCCGCCGCCTCGGTCACGAGGGACGCGATGCGATCGAGATTCCCTGCGAGGTCGCCCTTGCGGGGACGGAACTGGGGGATCGCGAGGGTGAAGGCGGCCATGGTTCAAAGCTCGCTTGACGGTGCGGTGCAGGCGAGGGGGAGCGAGTGATGCAGGATCAGGGGACCCGGTGTACATAGAATAGTGATGCGTCTACGCCTCATCTCCGCGGGCCTGCTCCTGGCCGGTCCGGTCGCTGCCCAGCAAGTCGAGCCCTGGCAGATCATCAGGCCGCCCCAGAGCTCGCTCGTCTTCGCGCGCGATGGTTCGTTGATCGGCGAGATCGGGACCGAATGGCGGACGAACGTCTCCATCCGGACGCTACCGTCCTACGTTCCCCGCGCCTTCATCGCGGTCGAGGATCGCCGCTTCTACCAGCACGACGGCGTCGATGTCGTCGGCATCGCGTCGGCGATCAAGGACAACCTCCTTGGCGCGAGCCGCGGCGCGAGCACGATCACGCAACAGCTCGTCGGCAACATGCATCCCGACATCATCGACCGCAGCGATCGCTCGATCGGGCGCAAGCTGCGCGAGCAGTCCGCGGCGCGCGAGATGGAACGGCATTACACGAAGGACGAGATCCTCGAGGCGTATCTCAACCAGATCAGCTTCGGACGCGGCTGGTACGGCATCGACGCGGCGGCGCGGCACTACTTCGGCAAGCCGGCCGCGCGGCTCTCGATCGCCGAGGCGGCGTCGCTCGCCGCGCTCCCGAAGGGACCGGCGATCTATGACCCGATCCGCTATCCCTCGCGCAACAAGAACCGCCGCGACGCGATCATCGGGCTCATGCAGGAGCAGGGGTACATCACCGCGCAGCAGGCACGCGCGGCGAAGGCCGAACCGCTCCGCACCGCACCCGATCTCGGCATGTCGGTCGCGTCACCGTACTTCGTCGATGCGGTGCGCACGGCCGCCGAGCGCGAGGGAATCGACGTCACGACGGGCGGATATCGCATCTTCACGACGCTCGACCCAGGACTCCAGCGCGCGGCGGTCGCGGCGCTCAGCGAGGGGGCGACGGAGGTCGAGGCGCGCGAGGGCTACCGGCATCAGCGCTTCGCCACGAAGCCGCGTGGCTCGACCGACTACCTCCAGGGCGCGATCGTCGCGATGGACCCAAGCACCGGCGACGTGCGCGCGCTCGTCGGCGGGCGCAGCTACCAAGACTCGCCGTTCAATCGCGCCGTCAATGCGGTGCGGCAGCCCGGCTCGGCGTTCAAGCCGATCGTGTACGCGCGCGCGCTGATGGACTCGGTCCCCCCGAACGAGATGCTCCGCGACGACTCGATCGAGGTGACGTACGACGTCACGACGTACCGGCCGCAGAACGCCGACGGCGAGTTCCTCGGCCCGCTCACGATGCGCGAGGCGCTCGCGCGGTCGCGGAATCCCGTCGCGGTGCAGCTCTGGCAGCGGGCGGGCGCCGACTCGGTCATCGCGCTGGCCGAGCGCATGGGCCTGCGTGCGCCGATCGCGCCCTACCCGTCGAGCGCCATCGGCGCGTCGGCGGTTCGGCCGATCGACATCGTCGCCGCGTTCACCGCGTTCGCGAACCTCGGCACCGCGGTGGAGCCGCGTTTCATCATGCGCGTGACCGACGCGCAGGGTCGGGAGGTCCTCGCGAAGGATCCGATCGTCCTCCCGCCGGCCATGGATTCGGCCGTCGCGTTCGTCGCGCGGGAGCTCATGCGCGAGGCGGTTGACCGCGGGACGGCCTCCTCCGTGCGGCGCTACGTTCCGTATGACGTCCCGGTCGCCGGGAAGACCGGCACGACGAACGACAACACGGACACGTGGTTCATCGGCATGACGCCGGAGCTCGTCGCTGGCGTCTGGCTCGGGTTCGACCGCCCGAAGCCGATCACGCCGGGTGCAGCGGGTGGCACGCTCGCCGCCCCGATCTTCGGACGCATGCTCGCGAAGTGGGGTGGGCTCTCCGCGGAGCGATGGCCAGCGCCGGCCGCGGTCGTCGCCGCCGAATTGGACCGCGAGACCGGTCGTCTTGCCGAGACGGATACGCCCGCCGAGCGTCGTTACGTCGAGTACTTTGTGCCGGGGACCGAACCGGGTCCGCTCCGCGTCGACGCGCGGCGGCTCCTCCGGCTGGGCCCCCTCGCGGTGCACTGAACCGCGGCGGCCGGCGTGGCCAGGTCAGGCGTCCTTGTGACGTACGACCGTGGCGCCGGCGCCTCCGCAGCGCAGATTTCAGGTGGCTGTCTTCCTTGGTGAATCCTCGTCGAGAGTCCCGACCTTCGTGCGCCTTCCACTCCGTCCGTCCCGGCTCGCGCCGCTCGCGCCGCTCGCGCCGCTCGCGCTGATCGCGCTGCTCAACAGCTGCGGCTCCTCCCCGACCGAGCCGCCGCCCGTGGATGGCTACGAGCTGGAGGTGCGTTGGCTCGGGAGCGAGCCGTCGGCCGCGACCCAGCTCGCGTTCGACCGTGCGGTCGCCCGCGTCCAGTCGGTCGTCGTCGGAGGGCTCTCGGCGGTGAACCTGCCGCAGGACTTCAACCTCGAGGAGTGCGACGCGTCGCTCGCCGGCTTTGACGACGTGCCGATCGAGGTCGTCCATGGCCTCGTCATCTACGTGCTCGTCGAGGAGATCGACGGCGCGGGCGAGATCCTCGGATCGGCGGGCCCGTGCCTCGTGCGCGCCTCCGACGCGAACAAGCCCGCGCTCGGCATCATGCGTCTCGACGCGGCCGACCTCGCGACGTTCACGCAGACCCGGCTCGACCAGCTCATCCTGCATGAGACGCTGCACGTCGTCGGTTTCGGGACGGTGTGGGCGGACAACGGCCTGCTGTCCGGCGTGAACACCGCTGACGCGCGCTTCCTTGGCCCTGCGGCGCGTCAGGCCTGCCGGGACGACAACGGGGGCGTGAACACGTGCGCGACGACGGTCCCGGTGCACAGCGAGGACGGCGTCGGCAGCGCGTACTCGCATTGGCGCGAGACGACGTTCGGGAACGAACTCATGACGCCGTTCCTGGCGCCCAGCGGTGCGGCGCCGCTCAGCGCGATGTCGATGCGCGCGCTCCAGGACATGGGATACGAAGTGGATGACAGCTCGGCCGATGCGTATCTCGTCGAAGCGGGGCTTCGCGCGGATGTCGTGGGGGAAGGTGATGCCGCAGCGCCGGCGATCGCGCTGCCCGAACCGACCCGGCCGCGCTTCAAGGTCGGGCCGACGGGCACACTGACGCCGCTGGGGAATGACCGATGACCGGGGGATCGATGTTCAAGCGCGCCATGATCGGCGTCGCCGCGCTCGCGGCGATCGGATGCGGAGAGGGGTCGACCGGCGGCAACAATCGGCCGTCGCAGATCATCGGGATCATCAACGGCCCGCTGAGCCTGCCGGTCGGCACGGCGGTCGCGGCAGCGCCGACGTTCGTGGTCCACAACGCCGAGGGCGACCCGATCGAAGGCGTGCCGGTGACGGTCGCCGTCACGAGCGGCGGCGGGTCGCTCGTCGGCGCCCCGACGAGCTCCGGCGCCGAGGCGACGCCGATCGGCACGTGGACGCTCGGCACGACGGCAGGCCCACAGTCGGTCACGGTCAGCGCGAACGGCGTGACGCCGCTCGTCATCACGATCACGGCGGTGCCCGGCCCGCCGGCGGCCGTCGAGGTCGTCGAGGGGAACAACCAGGCCGCGGCGGCGAACACGACCGTACCGGCGCCGATTCGCGTCCGCGTGCGCGACAGCTTCAATAACGGCGTGCCCGATGTCGCCGTCGATTGGGAGGTGCGTTCTGGCGGCGGCTCGGTCGCGGCCGCGATCTCGACGACGAACGCACAGGGCATCGCGACCGCGCCAACCTGGACGCTCGGCCCGACGACCAACGACGTGCAGACGCTCGTCGCGAGCATCGGGGTCGCCGAGGCGCCGATCGTCGCGGTGCAGTCGTTCTATCGCATCGATCTTCGCTTCACCGGCGCCGCGCCGAGTGCGACGGTACAGGCGGCGTTCACGAACGCCGCGAACCGACTCCAGGCGATCATCATCGGCGACCTCATCGACGTCAATGCGAGCAACTTCACCGTGCCCGCCGGCTGCGTGCCCTCGCAGCCGGTGCTGAACGAGATCATCGACGACATCATCATCTACGCGAGCATGGAGACGATCGACGGTCCGGGCGGCGTGCTCGGCAGCGCCGGTCCCTGCTTCATACGGAACTCGAACCTGCTCACGTCGATCGGCGCGATGCGGTTCGACGCCGTCGACCTCGAGGGGCTCGCGGCCGACGGCCGCCTCCAGTCGGTCATCACCCATGAGATGTTGCACGTGATCGGCGTCGGCACGCTCTGGGACAACTTCGGCCTGCTCGCAGATGCGGGCACGCCGTCGGTCCGCTTCACCGGCGCGAATGCGCGCAACGCGTGCGTCAACGTCAACGGCGGCGCCGCGCCCTGCAACACGGCCGTCCCGGCCGAGAACTGCCTCGATCTCCCGATCGGCCAGAATTGCGGCGCCGGCACGATCAACTCGCACTGGAAGGAGAGCATCTTCCAGAGCGAGCTGTTGACGGGCTATCTGGGCACCGGTACGCAGCCGCTCTCGGCGATGACGATCCAGTCCCTCGCCGACCTCGGCTATCAGGTCGACATCGATGAGGCGGACGCATACACGGTTCCGCCGCCGGCGCTGCGCGCGTTGCTCCTCGCGACCCCGTCGATGCTCGTGCGCATGCCCGAACCGCGTCGCGCGACGCACACGATGGACACGAACGGACGCGTCACGCCGATCTTCGGGCACTGAGCGCGGGCGGGGCGGCGAGGGTGATCCCTGCGCCGCTCGTCCGTCAGCGGCGCGAGCCGGTCCAGATCGCGACGATGCCGCAGCCGCCCGAGTTGCCGGCGGCGCGCTGCAGCTCGACCGGCGCCGACGCCATGCTGCCGTAGATCTCGATGCCCGCGACGGAACTCACGTTCACGAGCTCGTCGACCGAGATCAGCATGTTCATCGGCGGCTTGCCGGGGCGGTCGCCGATGCCTTCCTCGAGCGTGCCGGGCGCGCGCATGCCGTCAAGGAGCACCGTCATCGCGCAGTTCGGGTTCCGGCTGAGGAGCACGTACTTGCGATAGCCGGCCGGCGTGACCTTCACGTACGGATTGTCGCCGAGGACGTGCGTGAGCGCGGTCGGATTGCGGAAGTCGAGCTCCTCGGGCGTGATGAAGCGCGCGGCGTAGGCGCCCTTCTGCACGCGCTCCATGCGGTCGTAGAAGCCGCGGCGCGCGAGCGGCGTGTCGCGCCGGCCCTCGACGGTGACCTCGTTGAGCGCGCGTGGCAGCGCGACCAGGTCGGCGACGAACTCGCGCGTCGCGGTGTCGCGCCGCGCCCAGCCGATGAACGGGCTGAATCCCATGCGACGCACCTGGAGGCGCAGCGAGTCGGGCGAACGGGAGTTGAAGACCGCACGGCCCGAGTCGTCGGCGACGCGCGAGGCGCCGTTCTCGATCTGCACGAACGCGAACGGGATCACGCGTCCCTCCACATCGGTGACGCGGATGACGGTGTCGTCCTTCCTCTGCGCGCCAAGCGGCGCGGCGAGGAGGAGGAGCGTCGAAGCGAGGATGATCTGGCGCATGGTGAGGGATCGATGGATTCGGCGGGTACCACACACCGCCGAGGCGCCGAGGGCGCCGAGTTGATCGAGAGGCCGGTCAGGCCGGCGCCCTTGGCGCCTCGGCGGTGGTTGTTCCAGCGCAGTTGCCTTCTGTATCTAATACACTATCGCCCCAGCCGGCGTCACCGCCTCACCCGACGCCGGCGAGTTCGTCTGGGACCCGCCCGCCCTTCGGGCCCTTCGGCCCGCCCTTGGACGGGTCGCGCTCGGTCGGCTGCTCGGCGAGCAGCGCGAGTTGGAGCACCTCCTCGAGCGACTCGACGAAGTGGAATCTCAGCTTCCCGCGCGCCTCCTCAGGCACGTCCTCGACGTCGGCCTCGTTGTCCTTCGGCAGGATCACGTCGGTGATGCCGGCGCGGAGCGCGCCGAGCACCTTCTCCTTGACGCCGCCGATGGGCAGCACGCGGCCGCGCAGCGTGATTTCGCCGGTCATCGCGATGTTCTTGCGGACCGGGCGGCCGCTCATCTCGCTCGCGAGCGCGGTGGAGATGGCGACGCCGGCGGACGGGCCATCCTTCGGGATCGCGCCGGCCGGGACGTGGATGTGCGTCTCGACGCTGCCGAGCCGGGAGCGCGGGATGCCGAGCTTCTCGGCGTTCTTCGTGACGAACGTGAACGCCGCGCGCGCAGACTCCTTCATGACGTCGCCGAGCTGGCCGGTGAGGATCAGCGCGACGGGCACGCCGCTCCCTTGGCCGTCGGCGGCGGGCGGACCGCTCAATGGGCGCGTCGACGCCTCGACGAACATGATGTCGCCGCCCATCGGCGTGTAGTACATGCCGGTCGCAGTGCCGACCTCGTGCGCCGCGGCGGCCTTCTCCGGATGCACCTTCGGCCGGCCGAGGAGCTCGCGCACCTCGTCGGCGTCGATGACGCCGTCGGCGGCGGGGTTGTGCTCGTGGTCGGTCGCGATGCGGCGCGCGACCTTGCGCGCGACCTTGCCGACCTCACGCTCGAGCTGGCGCACGCCGCTCTCGCGCGTGTACTTCGAGACGAGCGACATGATCGCCTCGTCGTCGAACGTGACGCCCTTGTCGCCGAGGCCGTTCTCCTCGAGTTGCCGCGGGATCAGGTACTTCTTCGCGATCTCGGCCTTCTCGCGCTCGGTGTAGCCGGCGAACTCGACGACCTCCATGCGGTCGATGAGCGGCCCGGGGATGTTCTGGATGAAGTTCGCCGTCGCGATGAACAGGACCTCGCTGAGGTCGAACGGCACGCCGAGGTAGTGGTCGGTGAACGAGTCGTTCTGCGCGGGGTCGAGCACCTCGAGCAGCGCGCTCGAGGGGTCGCCCTGGAACGAGACGCCGAGCTTGTCGATCTCGTCGAGCAGGAAGACGGGGTTCTTCGTGCCCGCCTGCTTCATGCCCTGCACGATGCGGCCCGGCATCGCGCCGACGTACGTGCGGCGGTGGCCGCGGATGTCGGCCTCGTCGCGCGCGCCGCCCAGCGCGACGCGCACGTACTCGCGGCCGAGCGACCGCGCGATCGACTTCGCGATCGACGTCTTGCCGACGCCCGGCGGACCCGTGAAGAGCAGGATCGGGCCGCGCGCCATCGCGCGCGCCTTCGCCTCGCGCTTGTCGGTGATGCTGCGGGCGTCGTCCTCGCCGTTCTTGCGCTTCGGCGCGCTCGTGGCGGCGACCGCCTCGTCGTTCGTGCGGCGCAGCTTCGCCGCCGGGAACTCGCCGGTGCGGTCCATCTCGTCGGCGAGCTGCTGCGCGCGCAGCTGGCGCACCGCGAGGAACTCGACGACGCGGTCCTTCACGTCCTTGAGCCCGTAGTGGTCCTCGTCGAGGACGGTGACCGCATGGTTGAGGTCGAGCTGGTCGTCCGAGCGCGTGTTCCACGGGAGCTCGGCGATCCACTCGAGGTAGGTGCGGATGACCTGCGCCTCCATCGACTCGCGGCCCGAGCGCTCGAGGCGCCCGAGCTCGCGCTCGACCTCGGCGCGCGCCTCCTTCGGGAGCTCGAGCTTGTTGAGCTTCTCGCGCAGCTCCTCGATCTCCTTCGATTGGTCGTCGTCGCCGAGCTCCTTCTGGATCGCCTTCATCTGCTCGCGCAGGAACATCTCGCGCTGCCGCTCGCCGAGTTCCTCCTGCACCTGCGACTTGATCTCGTCCTGCGCCTCGAGGAGCGAGATCTGGCGCTGGACGTGCACGAGCACCTTGCGCAGCCGTTCCTCGACCGAGAGGGTCTCGAGGAGGCCCTGCTTCTCCGGGACCGACAGCTCGATGTAGCCGGCGACGAGGTCGGAGAAGCGACCCGGCTCGGTGACCGAGTCGAGCACCTGGTGCACGACCTCCTCGGGGAGGCCGCGCCGCTCGCCGAGTTCGGCGGCGCGCTCGCGGATCTCCTTGTGCAGCGCCTCGAACGCGGCATCGCGCTCATCGAGCGGCGACATCTCCTCGCTCTGCGTCACGACCGCCGAGAGGAAGCCCTCGGTCGTCGAGTACTGCAGCGACGTCGCGCGCTGCTCGCCATGCAGCAGGAGCTGCACGCCACCGAGGCCGCGCTGGATCTGCCCGATGCGCGCGATGACGCCCATCGAGTAGAGGATCTCGGGCGCCGGTTCCTCGGTGTTGTCGCGCTGGGCGACCGCGAACACCAGGCGATCGCCCTTCAGTGCCGACTCGATCGCCCGGAGCGTGCCCGGGCGGCCGGCGGCGATCGGCGCGGTGAGCCCCGGGAAGATGACAGTGCCCCGGAGCGGGAGGACGGGAAGCGTCTGGCGAGTGGCCATGAGTGGGACCTTGCCCGGCGAAAGGCGAGTCGAGGGTATGTCGCCTAACGCAAAGAGTGTTCCGGCGTGACTTACGACAAGATGGCCGGGATTGCAACTTTCCCCTGCCGTACCGACGTAGTACCTGCCATGCCGGCGAAATGATTCTTCGCGCGCTCGTGTCGTCATGCGACGTGCAGTGACGCGCTTGGTACGGCGGCCGTCCGCATGATATTGTTGAGCGCCCTCGTCCCCCTCGCCCGCCCCACGTGAGCGAACCACGCATCAGCCAGTCCGACGCCGAGTTGCGCTCGCACGTGGTGCGTGTGCTGGAGTCGCAGTACGAGGTCGAGCGGGAGATCGGTCGCGGCGGCATGGGCATCGTCTACAAGGGGCGCGACAAGCGCCTCAAGCGCCCGGTCGCGATCAAGCTGCTGCCCCCCGAGCTCGCGTTCCGCTCGGAGATTCGCTCGCGGTTCCTGCGCGAGGCCGAGATGGCGGCGCAGCTCTCGCACCCGCACATCGTCCCGATCTACAGCGTCGACGAGCGCGAAGGGCTCGTCTACTTCGTGATGGCGCTCGTCGAGGGCGAGAACCTCGGCACGCGCATCGCGCGGCAGGGCCCGCTGCCGCCGGACGAGGTGCGCCGCGTCCTCATCGAGGTCGGTGACGCGCTCGCGTACGCGCACTCGCAGAACACCGTCCACCGCGACATCAAGCCGGACAACATCCTCATCGACGCCGCGACCGGCCGCACGATGGTGACCGATTTCGGCATCGCCCGCGCGGTGAGCGAGGGCGGCGAGGCGAAGCTCACGGCGACCGGCATCGCGATCGGCACGCCGGCGTTCATGAGTCCCGAGCAATCGGCCGGCGATCGCGACATCGACGGCCGCACCGACCTCTACTCGCTCGGCATCGTCGCGTACCAGATGCTGTGCGGCGACCTGCCGTTCAACGCGACGAGTACGCCGGCGCTGCTCGTGAAGCACCTCTCCGAGAAGCCGGTGCCGATCGACCAGCGCGCGCGCGTGCCAGGCGACCTCGCGCGCGCGGTGATGCTCTGTCTCGAGAAGAACCCCGACGACCGCTTCCCGAACGCGAAGGAGTTCGTGCGCGCGCTCGAGACGGGGCAGGTGCCGAATCTCCCGGCGGTCGCCGGCGGCGGCGCGTACCCGCAGGCGGCGCCGAGCTGGTCGCCGGTGCCCGGGCCCACGACGCCGCCGGCCTACGTCGAGGGGCCGACCTACGAGGAGCTCGAGCGCTGGCGCAAGCCGGAGGTCGTCGCGTTCCGCAAGGCGATCGCGCCGTTCCTCTTCGTGACCGGCGCGCTGTTCTTCGTCAACCTCTTCCTCGGCACGAACCTCCTCTTCATCTCGGCTTTCTGGGCGATCGGCGTCGCGTACAAGTACGCGCGGCTCTGGAGCGAGGGCTACGACTGGCGCGACGTCTTCAAGCAGCCGCGCGACCGCATGATCGTCGATGTCGCCGCCGAGACGCTCGACGACGCGAAGGCGATCTTCAATCGCGAGAAGCGCGCCGAGATCCGCGAGCGCACGCGCCAGCGCCGGCTGAGCGCCGGCGCGGTCGGCGGTCCCGGCGGCCCGCGCATCGGCGATGGCGACATCGCCGCGCTCGGCTCGGGCCCGCACGCCGCCGCGGCGCGCCAGGCGATCCTCGACCGCGAGGAGGTGCTGCGCATCCTCGCCGAGCTGCCGAAGGATGTGCGCGACCGCATGCCGCAGGTCGCCGAGTCGGCGCGCGAGCTCGCCGACCGCATCATGCACCTCGCGACCGCCGTCGCGACGCTCGAGCGCGACGCCGGCTCGCTCTCGCCCGAGGCGATCGACAAGGAGATCGGCGTCCTCGAGGCGCAGGCGAACCCGCTCGACCATGCGGCGAGCGAGGCGCGCGTGCGCCGGCTCATGATGCTCAAGCGGCACCGCCGCAGCGCCGCCGAGTTCACGAAGCGCCGCGAGGAGATGGGCACGAAGCTCGAGACCTGCGCGATCGCGCTGCAGAACATGCGCTTCGACATGCTCAAGCTGAAGATGGGCAACCAGAGCTGGCAGCATCTCACCACCGTCGCCGGCAAGGCGATCGCGCTCGCGCGCGAGGTCGACGCGGCGGTCTACGCCGGCGACCAGGTGAACGCGCTGGGCCGCACCGCCGGCCGGTGAGCGACGACGCGCTGCTCGCGCGCTGCGTCGCCGCCGTCGCCGGGCTCTACGAGATCGAGGCCGAGATCGGGCGCGGCGGCATGGCCGTCGTCTACCGCGCCCGCGACCTGCGGCTCCGCCGCAAGGTCGCGCTCAAGGTCCTCCCGCCGGAGCTCGCCTTCCGAGAGGAGGTGAAGTCGCGCTTCCTGCGCGAGGCGGAGATGGCGGCGCGGCTCTCGCACCCGCACATCGTGCCGATCTACTCGGTCGACGAGGCCGAGGGCATCGTGTACTTCGCGATGGGGCTCGTCGAGGGGGAGTCGCTCGCCGCGCTGCTCGCGCGCGACCCGCGTCCGCCCGTCGCGCTCGCGCGGCGCGTCCTTCGCGAGGTCGCCGACGCGCTGCACTACGCGCACCAGGCCGGCGTCGTCCACCGCGACATCAAGCCCGACAACGTGCTCATCGAGCACGGCACGGGACGCGCGCTCGTGAGCGACTTCGGCATCGCCCGCGCCGCCGAGGGCGACCAGCGCCTCACGATCACCGGCATCGCCGTCGGCACGCCGGCGTACATGAGCCCCGAGCAGGCGATGGGCGAGCGCGAGGTCGACGGGCGCGCCGACATCTACGCGCTCGGCATCGTCGCCTACCAGATGCTCGCCGGCGAGTTGCCGTTCCAGGCGACGAACACGCCGTCGATGCTCATGAAGCACCTGAGCGAGCGCCCGCGTCCACTCTCGCAGTTGCGCGCCGACTTGCCGGCGAACCTCGTGTATGCCGTCGAGCGCGCGCTCGCGAAGGGGCGCAACGAGCGCTGGCCGACCGCCGAGGCGTTCCGCGTCGCGCTCGCCGAGGACGCCGAGGTCGCGCCGGCGCCCCGTCACTCGCTGCACCCCGCGACCGTCGGCACCGTGCCCGGGCATCTCTCCGAGGCCGAGTCGATCGAGCGGCTGCGCCAGGACACACCGCTCCCCGCGCCGCCGTTCCCGCCGCTGCCGAGGGACTGGATGTTCGATCCGCAGGCGCGCGAGCATGGCAAGGAGTTGCTGCGCCAGTGGCGCGAGGAACAGCGCAAGTGGAAGGAGAGCCGCGGCCGCGCGCGCAGCACGACGCCAGCGATCCACCAAGCGGCCGTCGAGCTCAACCAACTCCAGCTCCAGGCGCGCCTTTCGCCCGAAGCGCGCCTCTCGCGCGTCCGGCACAAGGTCGTCGGCGGCGCAGCGACGATCGGCATGCTCGCGACGATCAACATCCTCACGAGCCCGGGATTCCCGTGGGTCCTCTTCCCGGCGATCGGCATCGGTTACGGCATCGTGCATTCGCTCGGCAAGCTCTGGGCCGACGGCATCCCCGTGCGGGACGTGTTCCGTCGACCGGCGCGCCCCGCCGTGAGCGGCATGGAACAGCCGCTGCGCCGGCTCGAAGCGAAGCTACCGGCGCCGGCGGCACCGTCCGTGGCCGAGGCCGTGCTCGATAGCGTGCCGCGCGAGGTGCTCGAGGGACCGCATGGCCGCGCGGTGCGCGATGCGTATGGCGCGCGTGCGCAGATCCGTTCGGTGCTCGCGCGGTTGCCCGGGACGGAGAAGGCGTTGCTGCCGGAGATCCTCCCGACCGTCGAGTCGCTCGTCGAGCGCGTGCGCACGCTCGCGATGGCGCTCCACGCGCTCGATACCGATGCCTCGCAGGGCGCGATGGACCGGCTGCGTCAGCGGCTGCTGGACACGGAGCGCATGGACCCGGAGTCGCCGGAACGGCTCCGTCGCATCGAGCTGCTCGAGCGGCAGCTCGCGACGCTCACCGACCTCGCCGAGCGTCGCAAGACGCTCTCGCAACAGCTCGAGCATGCGCTGCTCGTGCTCGAGACGATGAAGCTCGATCTCATGAAGCTACGGAGCTCCGGCGTCGAGTCCCGTCTCTCCGAGGGTGGTCAGCTCACGCAGGAGATGCGCGCGCTGGCGCAGGACGTGCGCCGCGTCGCCGACGCCGTCGACGAGGTCAACAAGGAGGTCTGAGGGCGCGACGCGCCCGGTCGTCAGGGACCGGGGAAGTCGCGCAGCAGCCGCTGCACCGCGCGGCGGATCGCCTGCGCGGGATCGCGCTCAGCCTCGCGTGGGATCTCGCCCGCGATGACGCCGCGCCACGCGACGGTGCGGCGGTCGCGTGGGAGCACGTCGATGACGAGCATCCCTTCCTCCCACGAGACCGTCCGATCCTCGAACGCCTCCGGCGGACCGGCGCCGCGCCAAGTGCCGCTGAGCTCCCCGGACGCCGTCGTGCGCGGTCGCGGTGGCAATGAGTCGGTCACGATGCGGTGCCCGAGGTGGTAATGGACGATGAACTGCGCCGAATCGGCCGTCGCGCGGGGGTAGCCGTGCGCCGTCAGTTCCGCCTCGACCGCCGCTTCGATGAGCGCGGCGAGGCTGTCGCTCGGGAAGACGACACCATCCTCTGGCGCGAGGCCGTCGTCGTCCGGCGCGCTCCAGGTCCACGTCGCGCCCGCGGGCACCGGCACGTTCGGGTCGCGCTCGAAGCGCAGGTCCGGGCCGCAGGCGACCATCGTCGCGCAGAGCGGCAGGAGGGAGGC
>CAYSAR010000007.1:17954-26068 GCA_964428985.1 uncultured Gemmatimonadaceae bacterium
GGTGGATCGTGCTGGCGCGCATGTTTCCAAGATGGGATGACGGCCCTCAGCGCGCGAGCAAGGCGGTCAGGTGCCGCACGAGCTGGTCCGGTGTGTCCTCGGGCACGAAGTGCCTCGCGCCGTCGATGACGGACACCGACGCGTCGGGAATCGACGCCGCGAGCCGCTCGCTCAGCGAGACGGGGTAGAACGGGTCCTCTCGACCGTGGATGACCGCGGCCGGCAGTGACAGCTCGCCCAGCCGCGCCGACCAGCGCGCGCTGTCGCCGCGCACGAGCGCGCGCAGGTGGCCCGCGAGCACGGCGCGCCCGGCGCGGGACGAGAAGGGGCGCAGGCAGGCATCGAGCGCGAGGTCGGTGCGCCCGGGGTCGGCGAACCCTCGACGCACCGACCCGTGGACGAGTCCCGCGAGCACGCCACTCGGCGCGACGCGGGTCAGCGGCTCGAGCGTGATGGCGAGTCCCGCCATGCGCCGCGGCTTCACGCCGAAGGCGGCGCTGTCGACGAGCGCGAGGTGCGTCGTGCGGGACGGGGCCACGAGCGCGATTGCCTGGGCGACGGCGCCGCCGAGTCCATGGCCGACGAGCGCCGCGGCGCTGACGCCCAGTTCGTCAAGCAGCGAGAGCAGGGCGTTCGCCGCGTGCTCGATCGGGTCGGCGGCGTCGTGCGGCGCGACGGGATCGCTGCGACCGTAGCCCGGGAGGTCAACGACGATGAGTCGGTGGCCGGCCGGGAAATCGCGCGAGACGAGGTGCCAGAGGCGCGAGGAGGTCGGGAAGCCGTGGATCAACACGACGGGCGGGCGCGCGTCGCTCCCTCTCGTCCCCGCGGCGTAGTAGTACAGCCGCTGGTTGCCGACATCAACGAACTCGCCACGCATCGCGGAGAATCTGGCGCTTTCGCTGCAAAATGGTATCCTATACGGCTTCGCCGGGTACTCACCCCGTGTTGCGCAGCTTATGGCGTTGCTTTACAAGGCTTTAGCCCCGGACTAGCGCTTGACCTTCCCTAGCGTACCAACGCCCTCCTCGATCTTCGCGCCACCGCCTCCTCCTCAGCCGACGGTCGGGTTTCCGCTCGAGTGGCTGTTGGACAACGCGTCAGCACCGATTCAGTATCGAGCCATCATCGAGGTTGCGAAGCTCGACGCGTCCGAGCTGCCCGGAATCGAGAACCTACCTTACACCTACCGGCCGGCGCTCGAGCTCGCGACCCAGGCATCGGTCGATGGCACTTGGAACGGCGCGATGCTGTCGCTTCCGTCGCAGCGCGCCGAGCATTTCGAGGGCATCGGGACGGTGCCGGCGTTCCGCCGGCTGACGGAGTACGGGTGGGACAAGGACGGTCCGCCGCTCATCCACACACGACGCGTGCTCTTCCGGCTGCTCGCCGAGGACAACGAGCGTTCGCAACTCTTCGAACTCGCGCCGACGAAGGGGAAGGTGCAGGAGGAATGGCTCCTCGCGCAGCGGCAGATGCTGCGCGAGGCCGCCGGCGCGGCGCTTGCCGGGAGCGGCTTCGAGGGCGATCCACGGCTGCGCGGTCTCGCGCGGCGTACGCTCGATCGCATCGCCGACTACCTGCGCTCGCCGCTCGCCGAGAAGCCCTGGATCCGCGTGGGCAACAAGCAGGTGCTGCATCCGGACGCGTTCCCGCCGACGATCCACGCGCTGCATCTCATCGCGCACATGCCGCTCTTCCAGAGCGAGCACTATGAATCGATGAACCTGCTGTACGAGTACCTGACGCGTCCGCTGCCGCGTCAGGAGCCGGTGCAACAGGTCGGGTCGCAGCTCTGCCCGGTGCCGCATGCGGTGCTCGGCGACCTGCTCCCGCATCGCAACGCGGTCGAGGACGACGTGCCGGCCGCGCTCGCGTGGCTCGAACTCATGGCACGCCTCGGTTTCCTGCGGCGCAACGACAACTGGACGAAGATGTATGAGCGCTTCGTCGACGACTGCGATCGCACGGGGGTCTGGCACCCGCACAAGGGCATGGCGATGCCGAAGAGCACGAATCCCTACGTCTGGCCGATGTTCCCGCTCGAGAAGACGCAGGGCGGGGACGAGCGCTGGGTGGACGTGACCTTCCGCATCGGGCTCATCGCGCGGCTCTCGGGACGTCCGGTCGAGCTGATCTGATTCGGTCGTCGCGCCAGGAGACGCGGCTCGCGCCTGAGGAGTGGTTCCCGGCGGGCGTCGAGGGCATCACCGCGCGCCGCGTCACGCTGCCCTCAGGACTCGGGCTCCGGGTGCTCGAGGCGGGTCCCGTCGATGGCGCACCGATCGCGCTCGTGCATGGTTGGGCGGTGACGAGCTACCTCTGGCGGCTCAACATGCTTCCGCTCGCGGCGGCTGGACATCGCGTCGTCGCGGTCGACCTGCCTGGCCACGGTCTCTCCGACGCGCCTCCCGCACCAGGCTCCTACACGCTCGACGCGTTCACGCGTGCGTTCTTCGAACTGATGGACCTGCTCGGCATCGCGCGAGCGGCCGTGCTCGCGCAGTCGATGGGCGGGAAGGTCGCAGCGCAGGCGGCGTTCGAGGCGCCGGAGCGCATCTCGCGACTCCTGCTCTTCGGACCGGTCGGGTTCGGGAGTCTTCCGCCCTGGAAGGTGCTCTCGCCGATCGCGCCGACGCTGCCGGGCGATCTCCCGTCGAAGCTCATCACGCGACGCATGGTCGCGTTCTTCCAGCGACGCGTGCAGGGGAAGCTCGGCTGGTTCAGCGAGCGCGACGTCGATGAGTACTGGGCGCCGACGCAGTTCCCCGACGTCGTGCGCGCGCAGGTTCGCATGCTGAACGAGTTCGACTGGGCGCCGTGGACGGCGCAGCGACTCTCGCAGCTCACCGTGCCCACGCTCGTCGTCTTCGGGACGCGAGACCGCACGGTGCGTCCGGTGCACGCTGCGGAGCTCGTCGCGGCGATTCCCGACGGACGGCTCGAGTGGATCGAGGACGGTGGGCACGTGGTGATGGAAGAAGTGCCCGACCGCATCAATGCGATGGTGCTCCAGACGCTAGGTTCCAGCCGATGACGACAGCGAAGCGCAAGCGCGCGACGAAGCGTGAGGCCGGGTTCGCGAAGCTAGGCCTGAGTGCCCCGATGCTCGCCTCGCTCGAGGCAGCGGGCTACACCACACCGACACCTATCCAGGCGCAGGCGGTGCCGCTCGCGCTGATGGGGCGCGACGTCATGGGGCTCGCGCAGACGGGAACGGGAAAGACGGCCGCGTTCACGATCCCGATCATCGAGCGCTTGATGGACGGCCCGCATCGCACGCGCGCGTTGATCCTCACGCCGACGCGCGAGCTTTGCCAGCAGGTGGAGGCGAGCTTCGCGAAGTACGGCACGGGCACCGGCCTCCAGGTCGTGAGCGTGTACGGCGGCGTCGGCTACGAGACGCAGGTCGCGGCGCTGCGCGGCGGCGTCGACGTCGTCGTCGCGACGCCAGGACGGCTCATCGATCACATCGAGAAGGGGAATGTCGTCTTTGACGACCTCGAGGTGCTCGTGCTCGACGAGGCCGACCGCATGCTCGACATGGGCTTCGCGCCGCAGCTCGCGAAGGTCGTCGCGGCGCTGCACCCCTATCGGCAAACGCTGCTCTTCTCGGCGACGATGCCTCCCGAGGTGGAGGCGCTCGCGCGCAAGTACCTGCGGCGGCCAGTCGTCGTGCAGGTGGGGCGGCGCTCCTCCGCGGCGACGACGGTGCGACACTATGTCTATCCGGTGCCGAACCATCGGAAGGCGGAGCTGCTCGTCCACCTGCTCAAGGATCTCAAGGGCGACCATTCCGCACTCGTCTTCACGCGCACGAAGCACGGCGCCGACCGCGTGGTCTCGCATCTCAAGGACGAGGGCTTCGACGCCGACGCGTTGCACGCCGACCGCACGCAGGCGCAACGCGAGGCGGCGCTCGAGCGCTTCAAGGCCGGGACGGTGAAGGTGCTCGTCGCGACCGACATCGCGCAGCGCGGCCTCGACATCTCTGGCATCTCGCACGTCGTGAACTACGATGTGCCGCAACAGGCCGAGGACTACGTGCACCGCATCGGCCGCACCGGCCGCGCCGCCCGCGAGGGCGACGCGTTCACGTTCATGAGTCCGTCGGAGATCGGGATGGTACGGACGATCGAGCGGGTGATCGGGCAGGAGATCCCGCGGATCTCGGTGGCGGGGTACGACTTCGGCACTTGAACTGCGGTTCAGAAGCTCCGCCGCATCCGCCCGAGCCGCGACACCGTCACCGTCTCCGCCCGCGCCCCGATGCTCACGACGATCGTCGAGTTCGCGACGCCGTAGCCGAGACCGGTCGGGGCGTAGGTGATCGTGTCCCGCGAGGCGGTGAGGCGGACGCGGTGCATCGCGCCCAGCGCGCGGCGGTGGAGGGTGTCGCTCCCGGTCTCGATGCGCAACTCGTCACGGTCGCGATCGACGACGAGTCGCGTGTACGCCGCGCGGCGAATCGCCGCGGCACGGGCGAGCGTCACGGCGCCGGCGACCTCGTGCGCCGCCTGCTGGAGGCGGATCGCGTCGAGCACCGCGGCCGCGCGTGGCACGCCGATGCCGGCGAGCAGCCCGACGAACGTACAGGTGAGGACGAGCTCGGTGAGCGTGAGGCCGCGGCGCATCGCATGACTCCGCACGGGACGCGCGCACGATGCGTAGATTCGACGCGATTGCCGTCATCCATCGCGCGCATGCGGTGTATCCGTGTTGCAGGGCGCGCGAACACGGCGCCGACCCCACAGCCCGCCCCAGCCATGCCACGCGACCGATCTTCCGTCCGCGCCATCGCGCTCTCCCTCGCGATCGCGCTCGCCGCCGTCGCCTGCTACGAGGATCCGCAGGCGAAGATGGACCAAATGCAGCAGATGAACGACCTCGTCGACGTCGTGAACGAGCTCAATGCGCGCACGTCGGAGTTGGGCTTCACGCTCGACTCGCTGCGCGAGATCGTCTCCCGCCAAGACACGACGATCTATCAGCTCGCGAACCTCGCCGGCGTCCCCTACCCGAGGCGCTGAGGCGATGCGCATCGCGATCTCCACCGGCGGCGGCGACGCACCCGGCCTCAACGCCGTCATCCGCGCCGCGACGCTCTCCGCGCTCGATCGCGGCTGGTCGGTCATGGGCATCAAGCGCGGCTATGCCGGCCTCCTCGGCGAGGACGAGGTCGTCGAGCTCGATGCCGATGCCGTCCGCGGCATCGCGCACCTCGGCGGCACGATCCTCCGGACGACGAACCGCGGGAATCCGCTCAAGTATCCGGTCAAGCAACCCGACGGCAGCTACCAGGAGATCGACCGCTCGGGCGAGCTCATGGAGAACGCGCGCAAGCTCGGCATCGAGGCGATCATCTCGATCGGCGGCGACGGATCGCTCGCCATCGCGCAGCAGCTCGTCGAGCGCGGCATGTGCATCGTCGGCGTGCCGAAGACGATCGACAACGACGTCGCCGGCACCGTGACGACGTTCGGCTTCGACACCGCCGTGCAGACGGCGATCGAGGCGATCGACAAGCTGCACACGACGGCCGAGAGCCACGACCGCGTGATGCTGCTCGAGGTGATGGGGCGGCACGCGGGATTCATCGCGCTGCACTCGGGAGTCGCCGGCACCGCCGACGTCGTGCTTATCCCCGAGATCCCTTGGCGCATCGAGAAGGTGTGCGAGCACGTCATGGAACGCGACCGGGCGGGACGGCGGTTCTCGATCATCGTCGTCGCCGAGGGCGCGCGGGACGAGAGCGGCGCGGAGACGATCCTCGGCGAGTCGCTGCCGGGGCAGGACCGGCGCGTGGGGGGCATCGCGCAACGGCTCGTGAAGCGCATCCAGGAGATGACCGGCAAGGAGACGCGCTCGATGGTACTGGGGCATCTCCAGCGCGGCGGCATGCCGACCGGCTACGACCGGCTACTCGCGACGCGGTTCGGCGGGGCGGCGGCGCAGGCCGTCGCCGACGGGAAATGGGGGCACATGGTCGCGCTGCAGACGCCGAACATCGTCACCGTGCCGATTGTCGAGGCGCTGCGAGAGCCGAAGCGGGTGGACCCGAACCACGACGTGGTTCGGACGGCGCGGGCGGTGGGGATCAGTTTCGGGGACTGAACCTGCCGACCGGTTCGCCAGAATGTGTTGCGCCGCCTGAACACCCCCGTGCCGGGAGGGTATCTTTCCTCGTCTTTCCCCCGGTGCCCCTGTGAGATTCGTCACGGCCTCCATCCTCGTCCTCTCGCTCGCCCCGGCGCTCGCCGCGGCGCAGGGGAAGCGCGCGAGTCCGACGGAGCCGGCGAACCGCACCCCGGCGCGCGTCCAAGCGACGAGCCCGGATGCCGAGGTCCCGAGGGACATGATCCCGCCGGCCGGGAAGTGCCGCATCTGGATGCGCGGCGTGCCAGCGGCCCAGCAGCCGGCGCCCACCGATTGCACAACGGCGCTACGACAGGCGCCCTCCAACGGCATCCTGGTGTTCGGGCCTGCCCTGCGGGATCTCTCGCCGTTCGAGGCGCGCCGGAACGAGCTGCGGACACAGCAGGTGCAGCGCCAAGCGGCGGCCGGAGAGGGACGCGACTCGGGTGGTCGTGCGGACGGGACGGTCACCACGCGACGGCCGACGACCGCGACCGAGCGCGGCACGAACGCGACGGCGCGCAACGCGAACGAGCGCGATACCAAGACGCGCGACACGAAGGCGCGCGAACCCGAGACGCGTCCGACGACGCGTTCACAGCGCCGACCGGTGACGCCTCCGCCGCCGCCGCCGACGCGCCGGCCCGACCGGCCGGAGTAGCGCCGTAGACCCTTCGGACCCGCCGCTCAGGTCGGTACGCGACCCGTACCTCCCGCCCGACCATGAGGCGTTCGTGCGGTCGGGTGGGGACCGCGGCCGCATCATCGTCATCGCCCCGACCCGTGCGGCCTGCGAGACGATCGAACTCGGCTTCCAGCTCGATATCGACACCCTGCTCTGGAGCACGCGTGGTCCCGACCTGAAGGCACTCGCCGAGCGCCTCGCCGTCTCTCCCGAACGCCCGCGCCAGGGCTTCGGCATCGTCGCCGGCACCGGCACCGGCAAGACACTCGCCGTCAAGCCGATCGCGAAGGCATTGCTCGCGACGGACGAGCTGCGCGTCGGTGTCGTCAACCGGGAGCGCGAGGCGACGCCCGAGACGCCCTCGTGGAACGTCGTGATCGTGACGACCGGCATCGCGCGGCGCTGGTTCCAGGACGGCGACATCCGCCCGCACGACACGCTCGTCGTCGACGAGATCCATCAAACGTCCGCCGAGCTCGAGCTCTGCCTCGCGCTCGGCAAGCGCACGGGATGCCGGTTCATCTGGCTCTCGGCGACGGTCGACCCATCGTTCTACGCGACGTACCTGCATGCGGCCGAGGTCATCGAGTCCTCGGCGTTCGACCCGGCGCGCGCGGCGAAGGTGACCGTCGAGCGCCAGAAGCCGGTGCAGTTCCTCGACGATCGTTTCATCCAGTCGTCGATTCGCGCGAAGCGCGGCATCGGGGCGTTCTTGCCGACGCGCGCAGGCGTCGAGGAGGTCGCGGGCGACGTGGGCGCGCGCTATCCGCGCATGGAGGTCGCGTTCTACCACGGCGGCGAGCCCATCCGCGTGATCCGTCCGTTCCTCGAGGGCGAGGTGCCGAAGCCGTTCCTGCTCGCGATGACGGCGGCCGGCCAGAGCGCGCTGAACGTGCGCGGGCTCGACACGGTCGTCATCGACGACACGCGCTTCGCGAACGTCGTCGAGCAGGGGCGCAACGTGCTCACGCGGCTGCACCTCGGCGCGAACGAGATCCTCCAGATGGCGGGGCGCGTGCACGGTCGCGTCGAGGGAGGCCGCGTCTTCATCCTCTCCGACCGCGAGATCGATTTCGCGTCGCTGCGGCCGACGTCGCCCGAGTTCCAGCTGGCCGGCGACTCCGAGCGCGTCGCGATCACCTGCGCGGCGCTCGGCGTGCGCGCCGACGAGCTCGACCTGCCGGTGCCGCTCGATCGGGTCTCGTACCGTCGCGCCGTCGCCTTCCTCGAGGGGCGCGGCATCATCGAGGCGGGGCGCCTCACCGAGGCCGGCAGGAAGGTCGAAGCGATCCCG
>CAYSAR010000008.1:0-23645 GCA_964428985.1 uncultured Gemmatimonadaceae bacterium
CAGTGCGCCCTCGGCGCAGCACCGTCACGTCGTCCGCGACCGCGAGCGCTTCCTGAAGCCGGTGCGTGATGAGCACGGCGGTCCCGCCTTGGTTCGCGAACCGTCGGAGCCAGACGTACAACTCATCCGCTTCACTCGGCGAGAGCACGGCCGTCGGTTCATCGAGGATGAGAACGCGCGCCGAGCGCGCGAGCGCCTTCACGATCTCCAGGCGCTGCTGCGCGGCGACCGACATGTCGCGCACCCGGGCGAACGGGTCGACCGCGAGGCCGGCGGCGCGTGCGGTCTCGAGCGTCCGTGCCACCGCGGCCTTCGCGTCGTAGCGCCCGCGCCCACCGAGCGCGACGTTCTCCGCGGCCGTCAGCGCCGGGATGAGCATGAAATGCTGGTGCACCATCCCGATGCCCGCTGCGATGGCGTCCGCGCTCGAACCGATCGTGAGCGGGTTCCCATCCAGCGCGATCGAACCGCCATCGGGCTTGAGCAACCCGAATGCGATGCGCATGAGCGTCGTCTTGCCAGCGCCATTCTCCCCGAGCAGCGCGTGGACGGTGCCGGGCCGTGCGTGGAGCTGTGCCGCGTCGAGCGCCAGCGTCGCGCCGAAGCGCTTCGTGATGCCGTGGAGCGCGAGCCCGCCGCTCAAAGACCCGTCGGGGCGTGCAGGAAAGCCCACGGCAGGGAGAACCGCTCGGCGAGATGCGACGCGAGCGCGCGCACGCCGGTCGTCTCGGTCGCGTAGTGGCCAGCGTACACGATCACCAAGCCGTGCTCCTCGGCGTCGATCGCCGTCCAGTGCGGACCTTCACCGACGATGAGCGTGTCGATCCCGGCGGCGTACGCCTCGCGCAGCGTCTCCGCTTGGGCGCCGGAGCCGGAACAGATCGCCCAGCGCCGTGTGCGATGGCCGTCGGGCACGGGGGAAGCGATCGTGTGATGCCCGAGCGGCGTCGCCCAAGCGCGCACGCGCTCGATGAGCTCGACGGTCTCGAGCGTCACCTCGCCCCGTACGCCAAGGTGGACATGCTGGTGCCTTGCGAAACCGGCGGTCGGCTCGAGGCCGAGTTCCTTGGCCACGAGTCGCGAGTTCCCGAAAGTCTCGTGCGCGTCGAGCGGGAGGTGCGCGGAGTAGAGCGCGATGTCGTGCTCGACGAGAAGCCGCACACGCGTCTCATGCGCCCCGGTGATCGGCTGGAGCCCGTTCCAGAAGAGGCCGTGATGCACGAGCAGCAGATTCGCGCCATCGGCGGCGGCGAGCTCGATCGTGCGCCGCGAGCCATCGACGGCGGCGGCGATGCGCCGGACCGGACCGCGATGTCCGACCTGCAGTCCGTTGACCGCTGGGGGATAGTCGGGGATCGACGCAATCGAGAGGAGCTCGTCGACATACGTCGTGACCCGCTCCAGCGGGATTCCCGGCAGGCTCATGGCGCGGGCGCCGTTACGGAGAAGTCGTGCATCGCGAGTCTCGCGCGCGTCGAGTCGATCCGCGCACGGACCGCCGCAGGCACGACGTCGACGGCGGGATTCGGCACCCATCGCACGACATCGCTCGCCATGTCGTAGCGGATCACGCGCCCTTGGAACGAGCCATCCTTCACTTCGCGGCCGACAAGCAGGAATGCGCGCGGCACGTCGATCACGACGGACCCGAGCGTGACGGTCGGCGCGATCTCGTTCTGATCGGCATTCGATCCGACGATCCACGTCCCGGGTGACTCACGCACTGCCTGGAAGATCCCGAGTCCAGCGGCGTCCGCATTCTGGAAGATGACATCGGCGCCTCGCGAGATGAAGGCGAGCGCCTGCTCCTTGCCCGCTCCCGCGTCGTCCCAATTGCCGATGTATGCGGTGAGCACTTGGATCGTCGGATCGATCGATCGCGCGCCGGCGGTGAAGGCATCGAAGCTCGCCTTCACGGGTGGCAACTCGGTGCCGCCGATCATGGCCAACCGCTTCGTGCGCGAGACTGATGCGGCTGCCATCCCCGCGAGGTAGGAGGGCTCGTCGAACGCGAACGACATCGCGGCGATGTTCGGGCCAGTGCCCGTGCCACCGGTGGTGACGTAGCGGGTTCGCGGGAATGCCGGCCCGACGCGCTGGGCCGCCTCCTGAAACTCGAAGCCGTGCCCGATTACCAGGTCGAATCCCTGCGCACCGTACTGGCGGAAGTTCTCATCGAACTCCGCAGGCGTGCGCGTCTGGATGTGGCTGATGGAAGCGTCTAGGGAGTCGCGAAGCTGGAGGAGGCCGTCGTATGCGGCAGCGTTCCAGCTACGATCAGAGATGGGGCCCGGGGTAAGGAGCGCGGCTCGAAATTGGTGCGGTGCATCGACTTCGCGGCCGTCACCTCCGCACGCGGTTAAGAGGAAGGCGGAGGTGTGGAAAAAACCGACAGCGAGGCGGCGCAAGAGCTTATGGAATCGCATAATATCGTAATCTGACAGCAACTTGCGATGCGGAAGTAAACAAATGATTGTTGCCCACATCCGCTGTGGAGAATACGCCCGCCTAGTTCACTACTGTAGCGTCAGTGGCGCGGTGCTGCGACTAGTGCGATACCGCCTTCGCGCCGCGCGACGGCGTCGCCTTCCCGGTCGCGTCAACGAGCGTCAAATCCGTCATCTTCACGCCACCATTGATGCGGGCTCCCTCCATCACGATGATCGACTTCGTCGCGATCTCGCCGTTGACCACCGCGGTCGTCTGAAGCTCGAGCCGGTCCGAGGCCGTGACATTCCCGTCGATCACGCCCCCCACCACGACCTCGTGGGCCACGACATCACCGTGGATCGCGGCTTCCTTCGCCAACATGACCTGCCGCGCGCGACGCACGTTTCCGTCAATCCGACCCTCGACCTTGAGAATCCCGCTGCACTCGATGTCGCCGCTGATCGTCGTGCCCGCGGACACGATGGAGAGGGTCGTCTCGCCGCTCGCCTGGCGCGACGGCTTCGCCGTGCTCTGCTCATCCTTCCCGAAGATCGCCATCAGTCCCCCTGAGGGTGCGTCGAGTCCGGACGTGCGGTCGCTGGACCGGAACTCGTGTCGATGATCGCTTTCTGTCTCGCGATGCTGTCGGCGACAGCCTTCGCCCGCGTCGCGGAATCGGTCGCCGTTCGTGGCGTCGCCGCTGCACCGCTGCGTCCTACCCCGCTCGTATCCGTTGGGCTGCTCGAGGCGGCGTTCGATCGAGGCGCCGGCGGCGTCGCGGCCGGTGGTCGACTCGACTCGCGCGTCGTGCCGGAGCTCGCGGCACTGAGCAAGCGCTGCACGTGATCATAGCGCTCCTGAAGCTCGGTCAAGGTCGCGGTCAGGGTGTCGAGCCGGCGTGCGTCGGCGGTGAGCGAACTGACCTGGAGCTGGAGGATCGGCACGCGGGCAGCCTGCGATGCGAGCCAGCCCCAGCTCGCGATGCCCACGATGTAGAGGATGAGCATCGGCCACGACGTGAGGATGGCGAGCAAGCGGACCTGCCAGGCGCGCAACACATAGTGTCGATGCGCGAGTCCCGCCTCGCGGTGCAGGTGCACATACAGCGAGCCGGCGCCGCGGCCGAGAATGCGACCATGCGCGTCGCGCGCGCCCTGCGCGCGCACCGGGCGGGGCGTGACGTTGCGGCTCACCCCTGCCCCGGCGCTTCGCCCAACAGCTCGAGCAGTCGCTCGAAGTCGTCCGCACTGTAGAACGGGATGCGTAGCTCCCCGCGCTCCTTCCCACTCTGCTGAATCCGCACGTCGGTACCGAACCGCTTGCGAAGGCGGTCCTCGAGATGTCGCACTTCCGCCGAGCGCGCGTCAACCGGTTGACCCGATTGCTTCGCACCGGGTCTCGGCGTCGTCGAGCCCATCTCACGCACCCGGCGCTCTACCTCACGCACCGAGAGGCCCTGCGCGACGACGTCCTTCGCGAGTGCGCCGATGCGCATCTCATCACCGATGCCGAGCAATGCGCGTGCATGTCCGACGGTCAGGTGGCCATCCCATACGAGACGGCGCACGGACGCCGGCAGCGCCAGGAGTCGCAGCGTGTTCGCGACCGTCGAACGATCCTTGCCGACGATGTCCGCGACCTCCTGCTGCGTGAGCGAGAAGTCGTTGATGAGCTGTTGGTAGCCCTCCGCTTCCTCGATCGGATTGAGGTCGGACCGCTGGAGGTTCTCGACCATCGCCAGCGAGAGCAGGAGTTGGTCGTCGACCTCCTTCACGATGGCCGGGATCTCCGTCCACCCGAGTCGCTGCGCCGCCCGGAAGCGGCGCTCGCCGGCGATCAACTCGAAGCCGTCGGCGCCGCGCGGTGCCGCGCGAACCGTGATCGGCTGTAGCAGCCCACTCGTTCGCAGCGAGGCCTCGAGGTCTGCGAGGTCCTCTGGCTTGAACTCCTTGCGCGGCTGAAGGGGATTCGGCCGGATCCTCGCCAGGGGAATCTGCCTGAGCGCGGACTCCGTTTCGGCGGCGATCGCAGCTCCCTTCGATTCGCCTCCGACTTCGGTCTTCGCTGGCGATCGGGCGAGGAGCGCCTCAAGTCCGCGGCCGAGCCGGCGCCCTTTGTCTGAATTCATAATTTCGCGGACTGAAGAATTATTGTAGCGGAAGCTCGGCGCCGACTTTTCTCAAACGAACGCGGTGCTGCCCACACTTCGTAACACATTGTGATACAACAACTTAGACTGTCTCACGTTCGACGATCGAGCAGCTCCCGCGCAACGCCCATGTAGGCCTGCGCACCGACGGACGCGACGTCGTAAAGGATGATTGGCTTGCCGAAGCTCGGCGCCTCGGCAAGGCGGATGTTTCGCGGGATGACAGACTGGAAGACTTTCGCGCCGAAGTACTCGCGCGCATCGGCGGCGACTTGCCTCGAGAGATTGAGCCGCGCGTCGTACATCGTCAGCAAGACGCCGTCGATGCCGAGGTTGGGGTTCACGCCCTGTTGAACTAGATGCACCGTATTCAGCAACTGCGAGAGACCCTCGAGCGCGTAGTACTCGCACTGGAGTGGAATGAGCAGCGCGTCGGCGGCCGCGAGCATGTTCACCGTGATCAGGCCAAGCGACGGGGGGCAGTCAATCAGGATGTAGTCGTAGCGATCGCGCACACGCTCCAGCGCGCGGCGCATCTTCAGCTCGCGATCGTCCTGGTCCACGAGCTCGACTTCGGCACCTGCCAGGTCCGGTGTCGCCGGAAGGACGTCGAGGTGTCGGAACTGTACGCTCTTCGTGATGACGTCGTCGATTCGTTCGGGGTTCAGGAGAACGTCGTAGATCGTCTCACCGATTTCCTCGCGCGAAACTCCAATCCCACTGGTCGCGTTGCCCTGCGGATCACCGTCGACCAGCAGCGTGCGCTGCTCGGCCGCCGCGAGTGAAGCGGAGAGGTTGACCGCCGTCGTCGTCTTGCCGACGCCGCCCTTCTGATTCGCGATTGCGATGATGCGAGCCACTATTCCGACGGATTCGAGGAAGCAGCGAAGCGTGCCAATATAGGGCTCGGTTCAGCGCGCAACTAGCCCGTATGTTTCACGTGGAACAACACAGAACTCCCACATTCCGTGGTTTCACGTGAAACGTTCGGCCACCCGCTTGCTCGCACTCACAGCCGAGCTCAATTCGTCGCAGACCACCGCCCGACGTCCGTACCCGCCTCATCGACCGGGAATGAACGCGAACTTCGCCGAGATCACCGCGGTGATTCGCACCACCCCCGGCTCCACCGGCGTCGACGCATCTGCTCGTTCTTGCCGAGCCATCAGCATCGGGGCGTAGTTCATGGGACGCGGGTCCGGGGTGTCCGAGCTCGAGACCAGCTCGATGATTGCGCCGAGCGAACCACCCGCGGCGCTCGCGATTGCCTCAGCATCCGCTCGTGCGCGCGCGACGGCCTTTCGCATCGCTTCCTGACGCGCGGCCTCGGTCTCCTTCGCGAAGAAGTGCAGTCCACCGACACTCGTGACACCCTTCGCGAGCGCGGCATCGATGATGGCGCCCACCTTCTCGTCGGCCACCAGTTCGACCTGGATGGTGTTCCGCGCCTGATAGCCGATCACTGTGGGTCGACCGCCGTCGCGGGGATACTGGTACTCGGGCATGACGCTGAGTCCCTGCGTGCGGATGTCGCGGGACGGGATACCGAGGCGACGTAGTGAATCAAGCACCGCCGTCTGGATCCGCGCGTTCTCCGCGCTCGCCGCCGCCGCTGTCCGACCGCGTGTCTCTACGGAGAGGCTCACGACGGCTCGATCAGGCGTGATCTCGACGAACTCCGTCGCGCTGGTATGGATCTGGGGGGTTTGAGCGCCTTGTGAGGTTTGGGGTACCGCAGGCACGGTCGACTGGGCGGCGACCGCTGGTGTGGCGCACGCGGTGACCGTGAGAGAAAGAACGAGTGGCGCGACGAATCGACCGCGCGAGCAGGTGCGAATCATAGAGAGCGTCTCCTTTTAGTTTCCTAAAGCGACTTAAAACCGCCGAGCTGCGTGGGTCGATTACCCCACAGCTCGCTGAGGAGACGTTCGCCGAGGTCGAACTTGCACACCCGAAGGGCGGCGCGCGTCAATCCCCTGCCGTGCGCGGGGACCAGCCCCGGGCCGTCAGCCGATGGGTTCCGCGAGCAGCCGCCAGACTGGCGGCGCGTCCGGTGCCGTGCCCGTCCGCTCCAGCATGTACAGACGACGGTTCGGGTAGAGCGCATGGATTTCCCGCTCACGACCGGGCAGCCATCGCGCGTAGACATTCCCGTCGCGGGCGAGAAGGAACGGCGCCAAGTGCGAGTGGCCGCGCTCGTCGAGGCGACGAAGCTCAACGCAGTTCGCGTTCCACTCGGCGAACGGAGAAACGGACTCATAGAACCCCGGCGTCGCGCTCGAGCGCACGACACTGGCTGAGTCCGACGTCAGCGGGAGGAGTCGCTCGACGACCTCTGACGCACCGAGCGTCTCACGCGCCGTCGACGCTTCGAGCGTGGAGACCGCGCTCTCGAGCCGACAGACATCGACATTGCGGTAGATCCGTTCCGCGGTCGGCCGATCGACTCCCAACGCCCACATGCGGACGAGGAGGCGCGCACCCCAACTCTCGCGCACGAGGACCAAGCCATCGCGGACGCCCGCCGAAGCACTCGCCTCGGCCACGTCCAATCGCATCGACGTGAGTCCGTTCCGATAAGACGGGATGCGGATCGCGGCGAGCGAGACCAGCGCGAGCGCCAGGGCCGCGATGCCTCCCGCCTTCGTGCCGATCCACGCAAGCGACTGGCGCCCGAATCGAGTCTCGAGCGCTCGTACCGATCGCGCGGACCACAACACCAGGACGGGGAGGAGCACGAAGTAGAAGCGGGGACCGAGGAAGTACCCGTCGTGCCAGTACGCCCAGTATCCGAGGACGATCGCTCCGGCACTCGCGAGCAGATAGCGGTCGAGCGCTCGGAGCGGGCGTGCATACCAGAGACCGAGTGCCACGAGCAGCATCGCCGGGAACGGCAGTTCGAAGAGGTACGTCGAAAGGCGCGTGAACTGGATGCTGACGAGTTCGACCCCTCGGAGCGGCGTGTGCGCCGGACCCCACGGCGCTTCGTGGAAGCCGATCGAGTGGTTCGGCCCCCAAAGCACGTCGTAGCCGAACCGCAGCGGCGCGCCCGTCGTCTCGAGGTTCACGTACAGCAGCGCGGCGAGCGGCACGGCGACGCCGACGCCCGAGAGCACGAGACGCAGAAAGGCAGACCTTCCCCGCCGCACGGCCCGCACGGCAAGCCAGACCGCGGCGGGAAGCGCGAATGCGACGGCGTCCAGCGGACGGATCGTCGCCGCCATCCCGAGCGCGAACCCGCCGACGAGCGACCACCCGGCCCACGCAGCCGGAGCTCGCGTCGTCTCAGCGAACGCGACACACGCGACAAGGAGCCAGGCGAGCGTCGTCGCGTGATTCATGTGCGATGCGAACATGAACACGCCGAAGGGCGCGAGCGCGAAAAGCGCGGTGGCGCCACGCCGCCAGCGGAGCGTCTCGCCTGGCTCGAGATGGTCGAGCAGGCGCGCGAAGAACGCGACCGACACCGCGCCGGCGATCGGACCAACGAGCCATTCGGCGCCGACGAGTGAACCCAAGGCGAGCATCGCCGGTCCGCCGGCCGGGAACTGGCCGTAGACGCGATCCCCCAAGTCGACGACGTGCATGATCGAGAAGAACTCGCGCAGCGGCGACGGTGCGACCCAGAGGTGCCCATCGACGTACCACCGTGCCTGGAGGACCTGCACGACCTCGTCGATAAGGAGCGGCTTCCCCGACAGGACGAGCTGACTCGAGACCGCATAGAGCGCGAACGCGCCGAGCGCGACGACGAGCATGAATCGCCAGTCGGCCTCGGGCACAGCGACCGCGGGCGTTTCACCGCGCGCGGTCGCAGACGGTTCGAGCAAAGGCCGTCGCTGGTCCCGCGTGTACGCGATGTAGGAGACGAGCACCCCCGCCACCGCGCAGAGTGCGAACCCGTTCACCCAATCGAGGATGCGTTCGCCCCAGGCCGGATCCTCTTCGCCGCCCGGCAACAGGTTCGCGACCGGCAGCAGCGCGAGGAGCGCGAGGGTGACCGCGATGATGCGAGCCGTCACCGCCGAACCGCGATCGAGGGAACGTGCGCACCGGCGTTCACGGGAGTTAATCTACTCCGCATGCCGATCCGCCTCGCCACCGATGCGCCGACGTTGCTCCTTCGCAAAGAGGCGTTCGAGCGCGCCGGACTCACCCGGTCACAGTTCGATGAGTGGCTGAACCTGACGGCCGACGAATTCACGGTCGAGGCGGATCTCATCGCAGTCGGTCCCATCTATGACGACGAGGCGCTCCAGCGGCTCATCACCGCACTCGAGGGGCGAGGACTCCTCTACTTCGAGGATTTCTTCGAGATGAGCGGCAACTGGCCCGCGTGGTTCAACCTGTTCGCCGTCGCGCCGCGATCGGCCTCTTAGGCCGCTACGAGGGGGGCGGCGATCGCCGCCCCCTTCGTGGCACTCGGCCGAGCTAGTTCAGGTACTTCCGGAACCAAGCGACGGTTGCTGGCCATGCTTCGCGGCTCGCGGCCGCGTTCGCCGTGTCTTCCTGCGCACGGAGGAAGCCGTGACGGGCGCCAGGATAGATGTGATGCTCGAACACCTGTCCGTTCGCCTTCATCGTCGAATCGGCATGCGCGATGGTCGCGTTCACCCGCTGGTCGTTCTCGCCGTAGAGACCGAGCACCGGCACGCGCACCTTGGCGATGTCGGTCGCCGAAGGCGCCGAGCCATAGTACACGACCGACGCGCTCATTCCCGGTGCGCCGAAGACGGCGTGGTTGAACGAGGCCGAACCGCCCCAGCAATAGCCGACGACCCCGTACTTCTTCGTCGCGGCCGGAAGGGACATGCCGTACTGCGCGACCGCGGCGACCATCGCGTTCATCTTGTCGGGCGTGACGTTGCGGATCATCGCGCGCGCCTGGTCGTACGGCAGCGAGTCGGTCGTCGCGCCGCCACGCTCGATCGAGAGCAGGTCCGGTGCGATCGCGATGAAACCATCGGCCGCGAGTTGGTCGGCGACCGAACGCACCCACGTCGACAGGCCGAAGATCTCATGCACGACGACGACGACCGGCGCGTTCTGCCTCCGCTCTGGGTAGACCACGAACGCCGCGATCGAGTCCGTCGATCCCGCCGCGAGCGGGACCATCGCCCACTCGGCGTGGCGCGGCGAGGCCTGCAAGCGCGCGGCGGCCTGTTGGGCACCCGGAGCCACACCGGCCTGCGCCTGATACTCGGGCAGCGGACCCGACGCCGTCGTCGACATGTCGTGACCGGCGTGCTCATCGACGATCGGTGCCTGCGGCGTCTCGGTGGTACGCTCGGGGAGGCGCTGGACGGAGCACGCGCCCAGCACGAGCGCGAGCGGAAGGAGGCGGTGGACGTGCGTGCGCATGCGACGGTACTCCGGTGGAGGACTCCTGGGCGTTCAACGATCGAGGGGACGACCCTTCGGGCCGTCCCCTCTAAACCTGCACTCGGAACCGCTCGTTCGTGAAGCGGTCAGGCCGTGACCGGTCGCAGCTCCGGGAAGAGTTCGAAGCTGAACCGCTCGGCGATCATCTGGCGAGCGCGGGCGACGATCTCGTCCGTCGACGGCGAGTCGGCGTACGTCTGTAAGGCGCGCGCCCTGAGTTCGGCGATCGTCGGGAGCTGCGGGAGGTGCGGCAGATGCTGCTGCAACTCGTGCCACGCCTCCTCGGCCCGGGCCTGCCCCGCGGCGAGGCGCGCGCGGAACTCGATGACCTTGGGGTGCGACCCGAATGCCTCGCGCGCGTGCGCGATCTGCGCGCTGACGGTGCCCGGCGGGAAATGCTCCGCGAGCTGGCGCGAGACCTTCTCGAGCACCGCCGTGCCGACACGCCGCTCGTTGCGCACGACCTCCGCCGGCGGCTCGCCGAGATCCCAGACGAGTCCGGTCCACGAGAGCGCCTTCAGCACGTAGTACGTCGGGTCGAACTCGTACCAGCGGAAGCCTTGGCGTGTCGAGCGCTGGTACGCGTGGTGATTGTTGTGCCACCCCTCGCCGAGCGTGATGATCGCGAGCCACCAGTTGTTGCGCGAGTCATCGCCCGTCAGGTAGCGCTGACTGCCGTGCACGTGCGCGAGCGAGTTGATGAAGAACGTGCCGTGGTAGAGGATCGCGGTGCTGAGGAAGAAGCCGATGAGGAGTCCCGGCCACCCATCGATCAGGAAGCACGCGATCGCGAGGACAATCGCCGGCAGCAGCTGGTGCTTGTCGAGGAAGCGCAGCTCCGGGTACTTCGCGAGGTCCGGCACTTCCTCGAGCCTCGTCGCATCGTGCTTGCGGTCGAAGATCCAGCCGACATGCGAATAGAAGAAGCTCCGGTGCACCGGCGAATGCACGTCCTCCTCGGTGTCGGAGTGTCGGTGGTGGTGACGATGGAGCGCGGCCCACCAGAGCACGGACTTCTGCGCCGAGGACATCGCGAGCGCGGCGAGGACGAACTGCCCCGCGCGCGAGGTCTTGAATGAGCGATGGGAGAAGAAGCGATGATAGCCGGCCGTGATGCCGAACATCCGGACGACGTACAGCGTGATGCAGAGGATCACCGACGTGGTCGTCACCCCGGTCCAGATGGCCGCGAGCGGCGCGAGGTGGACGAAGATGAACGCGGCGGTGTTCGGATAGATGATGTCGTCGTGGAACTCGGTCGCAGTGCTACTCACGGCATGTCCGGCGCGAAATGGTTGAGAATCACTTTCAACTGAATAGTAATCGATATACCCGAACTTCGATCGATCTCACGTCATTACGAGCGCGCCGCCCCTAGCGTTCGGCTTCGTCGAACCAATGCATCAGGCGCGACTCCATGTAATACGTTGGCGCCCAGGGCGGACCCATCACCCACCCAACATGTCCGCCGGTCGCGGTGAACTCGACGTGAAGCGCGGGGTTGGTCGCTGCCGTCTCGCGCACACGGTCGAGGACGACTGGCGGCAGGAACGGGTCATCCACCGCCGAGAGCAGAAGTGTCGCGACCCGGATCGAATCGAGGAAAGGGAGCGAACTGGAGCGCCGGTAGTAGTCGTCGGCGCCCAGGAATCCATGAACCGGCGCGGTGAACGCATCGTCGAACTCCCAGAACGTCCGCGACGCCTCCATTCGTCCAGTATCGACGCGAAGTCCGGGATGGCGCCGTAGCGCGGCCTTGCCCTTCCGCTTGAGTGTCCGGACGAAGTGCCACGCATACAGGCGAGAGAGTCCGCGCTCAAGATGTCGCGCCCCGGCACCGAGGTCGAACGGGGTCGACGCGGCTGCGGCCCGACGAATCTGGGACGGTATCCCCTTTCCCTGCTCTCCCAACCACTTGAGCAACACGTTCGCGCCAAGCGACACGCCGACGCAGAAGATTGGGGCGTCCGGACGCTCCGCCGCGATGCGGCGGATACAGGCGTCGGCGTCGGTTGTCTCGCCGGAGTGATAGAGGCGGGGTACTTGGGGGATGCGACCGTCGCAGGTGCGGAAGATGAGCATGGTCGCGCCCCACCCACGCAGCTTCGCCTGTCGCATCAGGCCTTGGGCGTACGTCGAACGGACCGTGCCCTCCAGTCCGTGGAGGATGAAGAGTGTCGGCGCGGTCGCGGTCGGTGCGTCGACACGGGCGACGCTGACGGTGTCGCCGTCGGGCATCACCCATTGCTCAACGCGTTCGTGCGTGGGCGGGAGGCGGCGGCCGAACTTCGTCCAGAGCGTCGGGAGGTGCGCGCCGGGAAGCCACCAAGCGGGACGAAAGGGCGGGTGATTCACCACGAGGTAATCAGTAGATTGCGGGACTTCGCAGGGCGGGCGGCCAGCCAGCTGCATGCCGGAATATCGGGGGCGCGACGGATGGAAGTGCAGGTCTTCGGCACGCAGAAGAACCAGGATACCCGCCGGGCGCTCCGGTTCTGGAGCGAACGCCGGGTGAACGTCCACTTCGTCGACCTAAGGCAACGCGCCGCGAGCCGCGGCGAGCTGCAGCGATTCGTGCAGCGGTTCGGTCTCACGTCCCTCATCGACAAGTCGTCGCGCCGATATGCGGAGCTCGGGCTCTCCGTCGCGCGCATGGGAGATGATCGCTGGATGCAGGTACTCGAGCAGGAACCGCTGATCCTCGCGCAGCCGCTGACGCGCTGGGGGTCGAAGCTGACGATCGGGCTCGCCGAGCCTGAGTGGAAGGCCTGGGTCGACGCGGAGCGTTCCGCGTGATCTTCGTCTGGGGCGGCTTCCTCACCTTCATCCTTGTCATCCTCGCGCTCGATCTAGGCGTCTTCAACCGCGAGGCGCACGCGCCGTCGCTGAAGGAGGCGCTCGCGTTCACGACCGGCACCATCGTGCTGGCGCTCGGCTTCGCCGTCTTCATCTACTTCGCATACGACGGGCATTGGCTCGGGCTCGGCAACCGTCTCGACGCGGTCGACGGTCACGTGAACGACGGACGGCTCGCCGCCGTGAAGTTCCTGACGGGCTACGTCGTCGAGATGAGCCTCTCGATGGACAACGTCTTCGTCATCGCGCTGATCTTCGAGCACCTCCGGGTGCCGTTGATGTACCAACACCGCGTGCTGTTCTGGGGCATCCTCGGCGCGCTCGTGATGCGTGGGACCATGATCGCGATCGGCGCGCAGCTCGTCGCACGTTACCACTGGATCCTCTACCTCTTCGGCGCGTTCCTCGTGATCACCGGCGTCCGCATGCTCTTCGGGAACAGCGCGGAGCAGGAGGAGGAGGTCGAGAGTTGGGTCACGCGCTGGCTCCGTCGCCACTTCCCGGTGACGGACAAGTTCCACGAGCAGCACTTCCTCGTGGAGCTCAACGGCCGGAAGTTCCTGACGCCGCTCGCGGTCGCGCTCGTGCTCGTCGAGACGACGGACCTGATCTTCGCGGTGGACTCGATTCCGGCGATCTTCGCGATCACGGCGGACCCGTTCCTGGTCTTCACGTCGAACGTATTCGCGATTCTCTGCCTGCGGTCGCTGTACTTCGGCTTGGCCGGCCTCATCGAGAAGTTCCGGTACTTGAAGGTGTCGCTCGCCCTGGTGCTCGCGATCGTGGGCGTGAAGATGCTGGCGAGCAAGTGGATCAAGGCATGGGTGGGCGAGGACGCGAACTTCTGGCTACTGGGCCTGATTTTCGCGATCCTGATCGGCGGGGGGGTGGCGAGCGCGGTGGCCGACCGGCGAGCCCGCGCAGGCGCCTAGACAGCGGTTGCCGCTCTCAGCGACCCTCGCCGTCATCTCGGTGCCTCGGCGTCGATGAGCAGTCTAGCCCCTGCCACCATTTGCGTTTCAGGTTTCCAGAAAATAGAATAAGGCGTGCCAGCGGCTCGGACGAACCCCTTCGACGTCGTTCTCGCCCTCCGGCTCACGTCGCCGGCCGGCACCCTGACCGAGATCGGCGACGAGCTCGCCGTCGCGCCCAGTCAGGTCCACGCCTCGCTCCGACGCCTCGACCAAGCGGGGTTGGTACGCCCGCAGAGTCGCGGCACGAATCCCCGCGCGCTGGGCGAGTTCATCCTGTTCGGAGTCCGATACGCCTTTCCGGCCATTCGCGGCGCCTTGGCCGATGGCGTGCCGACGGCCTACTCGGCCGACCCGCTCGCTTCGGAGATTGACGCCTTGGACGTGCTCGTCTGGCCCACGAAGCCGAGCCCCGATTCGGTCCGAGGCTTCGCGATCTCACCGCTTTATCGCGGAGCGCCCTCGCTGCGTGAACGATCCCCCGCGACGTACCGCCTGCTCACGCTTGTCGACGCGATGCGCATCGGGGACGCCCGAGCCCGTAACGCCGCACGTACGCATATCGAGCAGGCACTCGGCTGGCGCGCACCCTGAGTGGCGCCGGCACCTGTCAGGCGGGCCGAACGAGAGCCGCGCGCAGCTGATCGACCTCCGCACGCCGGAAGCATCCCTCGACATGGTCGTTGACCATGCCCATCGCCTGGAAGAGCGCGTACATCGTCGTTGGCCCGACGAACTTCCACCCGCGCTTCTTCAGCGCCTTGGAGAGTGCGACCGACGAGTCGACGCTCGCCGGAATCGCGCCGGGAACGACACGCCGCGGTCGTTCCTCCGCACGAGGTTCGTGACTCCAGAGGAAGCGCGCGAGCGAACCGGCTTCGGCGACGAGCTCGGGATACCGCGCCGCATTGTGGATGACCGCCTCGATCTTTCCGCGGTGGCGCACGATGCCGGGGTCACGCAGCAGGCGCGCCACGTCACGCGTGCCGAACGCCGCGACCTCACGCGGGACGAAACCGCGAAACGCCGCACGGAACGCCTCGCGCTTGCGGAGGATCGTGATCCAGCTGAGGCCGGCCTGGAATCCCTCGAGCGAGAGCTTCTCGAAGAGCCGCACGTCATCGACGACCGGCACGCCCCACTCCTCGTCGTGATAACGAACGTAGAGCGGGTCGTCGCCGCACCACGTACAGCGTCGTCGAGCCGCGGATGTCACGTGTAGCCGCGCAACTCGAGGAATCGCGCGACCTGCTCGGGCTCCTCGACGACTTCGAGCCACCCTGGCCGCAGCGCGAGCCGCACGACGATCGCGCCACCATCCGACGTCACGGCGAAGGCATCGGTGAAGTCGCACTTCGCGACGGCGGTCTCCGGGATCGCGAGGCCGGGAATGCCGCTGTACTGGATCGAATGGTCGGGGCCGAGATCAGGTCGCGGCTCGAGCCAGGTCACGCCGCGGAAGACGATCACCTCGTTCGCGTTCGACGTGAAGGGCGAGTCACGTGCGGGCAGTGCGCTCGAATCGGGGAGAAAATCCGCGACGACGCTGGCCGCCTCGAACCCGGGTTCGATCTCCGCGCGATCGACGTGCGCCCGCACGGTCCCACCCTCGCGGAGCCGCACGCGGAACTCGCCCTCGGCCAGCTCCCATCCCGCCCAGCCGTGCCGTAGGCGCCGCAGCGCCTCGAGCGAATCGACGTCCGCTATGAACGTGTACGAGCGCGGATCCATGACCCGGAAGATAAGGTGCTAGAACACCAGCAGCACGACGCCGACGACGACGAGGATTCCGACGACATCGAGGGCAATGCCGATGCGTGCCATCTGTCGCACCTCCAGCTCGCCGCTGCCGAAGACGATCGCGTTCGGTGGCGTCGCCATCGGGAGCGCGAAACCCACCGACGCCGCAAGCCCGATGATGAGCATCACCAACAGCGGGGGCTGGTCGAGCGCCGCCGCGAGTGACACGGCGATCGGCATGCCCATCGACGCCGTCGCCGTGTTCGACGCGAGTTCCGAGATGACGACCGTGACCGCCGCGACGCCGAGGAGGACGACAGGCAGCGGCATACCTTGGAGTCCCGACATCCAACCGCCGATCGCCGTCGCCAGCCCGCTCGATTCCATCGCCGCGGCGAGCGCGAGTCCGCCTCCGAAGAGCAGCAGCACATCCCACGGGATCTGACGCGCCTCGCGCCAGGTGAGCAGGGGACGCAAGCCACCCAACTCACCCTTCTCACGGCCTGGAAGGAGGAAGAGAACGATCGCGCCGATGACGGCGATCCCCGAGTCGGTGAGACCGGGCCAGACATCCGTGAGGCCCGCGACGGTGAAGCCACCGAGATCCTTCGGCTCGCGGAAGAACCATGCCGCGCCGACCAGCGTGAACACGATGAGCACGGCGAGTTCACCGCCGCCCAGCCGACCGAGCGCCGTCCTCCGGTCGCGCAGCACCTGCATCCCCGACTCACCGAGCGTGATCCGTTCGCGGTGGAAGACGAAGACGAGGAGCACCCAGCACGCCGGCAGCAAGACCGCCGCCGCGGGCAGGCCGAACCGGAGGAACGTCGCGAAATCGAGCGAGACGCCGACGAGTTCGCGCGCCGCGCCGGCGAGGACGAGGTTCGGCGGCGTTCCGATCAACGTCGCCATCCCGCCGATGCTCGCGGCGAACGCGACGCCGAGCAACAACGCGACGCGCTGGCTTCGGGCCGCTGGTCCGTCGCCGTACAACCCACCGATCGCGAGCGCGATCGGATACATCATGGCCGCCGTCGCGGTGTTCGAGATCCACATCGAGATGAACGCCGTCGCGAGCATCACACCGAGCACGAGCCGCCGCGACGTGGTCCCGACGGCGCCGATGACGGCGAGCGCGACGCGCTGATGCGCGTTCCAGCGCTCGAGCGCCGCCGCGAGCATGAATCCGCCGAGGTACAGGAAGACGACCTCGTTCGCGAACTGCGACGCCGCGACCCGCGTCGTCGCGACGCCGAGCAGCGGGAAGACCGCGATCGGGAGCAGCGCGGTGACGGCGAGCGGCAAGCACTCGCTGATCCACCAGGTCGCCATCCACAATGCGACGCCGAGGACGTCGGCAGCGGCGGACGGTAGGGCATCGGCGGCGAGCGCGCGCGCGATGAGGAAGACCAGCGGTCCGCCGACCAACGCAGCGAGGCGGCCGCGCGTGAAGGCCGTGTGCGCCGGGGCGCTCGACGGGGTGTTCATCGGCCGCAACAATGCCGGGACGTTATCCCCGTCGCAAGCACGCAATTAGGATTCGTGACCGTGCTCCCTGCCCTCGCCCTTGCCTTGCTCGTCGCACAAGCCGACGGGACGCCGCCCTCGCGCTCCGCAGGGCGCGACACGTCGACCTATGCGACCGAGGCGCTCCGCGAGTTCATCGCTGTCGCGGCGCGCCAGAATCGGCTCGTGCCCGACGGCTTGGGCGGCTACCGCGCCGAGCTCGAGAGCGAGATCTCGATCGGCAATCGCCGGTCCGAGGGGATGGAGATGGCGGTCAACCTCGAACAGGTCGCGAGTACGCTGACCTGGGACCGGACGGGCCGCTACGAGCAGGCGATCCGCGGCTATCGCACGGTGTCGCTGGGACCGACGCTCTCGAGCATCGGCTTCTTCCGGAGCGGCTGGGCGATCCCATCGCTCTACGGCAACCGTCTCGCGCTCCTCTTCGGGCGCGACACCTCGTCGGCGGCGCGCCGTCGCCGCGAGCGCGACCCGGTGCACGCCGTGCACCCGCTCGCCGACGATCGCGAGCGCTACTATCGCTACGCCGGCGGTGACACGGTGATCACGATGCGCGTCGACGGACGCGAGATCCCAATCGTGCGCGTGGAAGTCTCGTTGCGGCCCGACGTGCCCCAGCGAAGCGTCGTGTTTCTCGGTGAGCTCGACCTGGATGCATCGCGACACCACATCGTGCGGCTCCGCGGCTACTTCGCGACCGTCGGCGGACCGAAGTCGCGGTTCGACATCCTCCGCACGGCGGGACTCCAGGGCATCGCGTTCGTCGAAGCGGTGAACTCGGAGGTCGAAGGGCGGTACTGGCTGCCGTCGCGACAGCGGTTCGAGGCGCACGCCACGTCGAACACCGTCGGCGAAGGGCGCGCGATCTTCCGCATCCTCACGCGGTTCTCGCAACACGAACTCCTCACGCCTCCACCCGACGTCGTCGTCGGATCGCACGACGACACGCTCGCGGCGCATCCGTTCCGCCTCACGATCGGCAGTCCCGATTCGCTGTCGGCCTTCGACGGATGGGAGCGCGACCTCGGCGCGGCGACTGCCGAGGTAAGCGCCGAGGACTTCAACGACGTCGCGCCGGATCGCTGGAGTCCGCGAGGACGGCCACGCCTCTCGATCGAGACCGAACGACTGGGTGACGTCGTGCGACTGGATCGAGTGCAGGGCGTCTTCACGGGACTCGGCGGCGTGCTTCGCTTCCGTGACGCGGTACCGGGCCTCACGATGCGCGCGGCCGCGGGCTATGCGTGGAGCGAGCGGACCGCGCGGGGACGGTTCGTCGTCGAACAGCGCGTCGGTCGCTCGAACGTCGAACTTCGCATCCAGCGATCGCTCGATCTCACGAATGACTTCCGGAGTCCGTACGACTCGGGTTCGACGCTCGGAGCGCTGTTCGGCAGCGACAACTACGACTACGTGGACCGGCGCAGCGCGAACCTCCAGTTCCGCCGCTATCTCGGCGAACGCGCGCGCGGCAACTGGCGCATCGAAGGAGGCATCGCGCAGGACCGGAACGTGCGCGCGCGCCTCACCGAGAGTCCCATCGGCCTGGGACGCGAGTTCCGGCACAATCGGTTGGTGCTGCCCGGCACCTACTTCAAGTCGTCGGCGACATTCGAGTGGCGTCCGGATGTCTCGCTCGAGTTCCTGCGCACCGGCAGCGGCGTGCAGTTGCACTATGAGCGCGGGGATGGCGACCTCCCGTACCAGCGTGCGACCATGCGCCTCACGACCCGGACGAGCCGCGGGCCGCTCTCGTTCGGGGCCCGGCTCGATGCCGGAATCACAAGCCCGTCGGCCCCCCCACAGCAACTCTTTGAGCTCGGGAAGAATCAGAACCTACCGGGGTACGAGTACAAGGAGTTCGCCGGCGACCAAGCGGTCGTGCTTCGCGGGCTGGTGATGCTGCGAACGCCGTTCCTTGCGGCGCCGATCGAGCTCCTGCCGCGCGTCTGGCTCCCGCCGATCGCCCCGACGCTCGCGCTCGGCGTGCAGTCCGGCTGGGCGCGCGCGTCGAATCCGGTCGCGCTGGCGACGGTGCAGTCGTTGGGATCGGTGCCGACCGGTCATCCCCGTGCGTCGGCTTCGTTTACGTTACGGTTGTTGGGAAGTGCGATCGGGGTGGGCGTGGCCCGTCCCTTGGACCATACTGGGGAGTGGCGATGGCTCGTCGAGTTCGCGCAGCGCCCTTGATGGTGGCGGCCTCGGTCGCGGCGATGCTCGCGGCCGGGGTCGCGCTGCACGCGCGCGCGCCGCTGCCAGGCGATGACCGCACGCCGTACGAACGCCTGTTCGCCGACTCGGCCGCCGGCGACTCGGCGGCGATCGCGACGCTTCCGCACAGCCTGCAGGTCCTCGACCTTCGCGAGCGGCTGACGCCGGAAGGGCTCGCCGAACGCTCGGCGGCGTGTCGGGAGCTACCCACGAATCGACGGCGCGAGACGCGCCGCTACGTCGCGATGAAGCTCGAGGACGGCTCGACGATCGCGATCCAAGCCGAGGCCGACGACTCGACGGGCGTGCTCGAGGAGGTGGAGTTCGTGCATCGCATCCCGCGGCACGGGCAACGCAGCCTGACGTGGGAGAGACACCACGATAGGACGTCGAGCGCCTGGTTCCCCGAGCCCGAGCGCGGCGTTCGCCGGCGCGTCGAACGCGGGAAGATCCCGCGCGGCGGTCCGATCCCGCGCGCGTTGCGCGCCGCGGGCCGCCAGCTCCTTACGCTTCCGTGTGAGGCGCCGGAGCGAACTCGCCGATGAAACCGATCTCGGGCACGAGGTAGTGCCCGAACCGATCGGAGACCGCGTGCTGGGCGAGCGCGATGAGCGCACGGACGTCAGCCGCCGTCGCGCCGCCGAGGTTCACCATGATGTTCGCGTGGATGTGCGAGATCTGCGCCCCGCCGATGCGGTGACCCTTGAGTCCGCATTGGTCGATGAGCCGTCCGGCGCCCACGCCCTCGATCTTCCGGAAGATCGAGCCCGCGCTCGGGTGATACTCAAGCCACGGGTGGCGCGACCCGCGCCAGGCGAGGTTCTCCTGCATGATGCGATGCATGACCGCCGGATCGCCCGGCGGCAGCGCGAACGTCACCGCGAGCGCGGTGTCGCCGCTCGAGTGGAGCCGCGAGACGTCGTAGCCGAACTCCATCTCCTTGCGCGTCGCCGTCCAGCGGCGATCGTCGGGGCCGAGTAGATCGACCGACTCGACGACCTCTTCGATGAACATCGTGCGATCGCGTTCGGGTGCGGGCGCGAGGAAGTGCAGGTTCTGCCAGACCGCGCCGCCGACCGTGCTCGGGATGCCGACGTAATGCTCGAGCCCGGACCGCCCGGCCGCGACGGCCTGCTTGATCAGGTCGGCGACGACGACCCCGCTCTCGGCGCGCCAGCGTCCGTCGCCGTGGTCGATGACACGCCGCGCGACATTGCGGATGACGAGTCCGCGCACGCCGAGGTCGCCGACGAGGATGTTCGCGCCGAGCCCGAGGACGAAGAAGGGGATCCGCTCACGCCGTGCGGCGACGACCGCGCTGGCGAGTTCGTCGTCCGTCGTGGCATCGTACAGGACATCGGCAGGACCGCCGATGCGGAAGGTGGTGTATGGAGCGAGCGGTACGCCAAGCCGCAGACGCTCCCGACCCAACGCCGGGGCCAACGCGTCCGCGATCCGCTGCGGCGACGGAGCCCGGTCACTCGCGTTCTCCAGGGACGGATCCATAGGATGCTCGGAATCAACAAGACGCGTGCGATGACCGCCAGCGGCACGCGCACGATTCGCGCGTCGTTGGCCGCGTTCGCGTTCGGCATCGGCGCGGCGGTCGCGACGCTTCCCGCGCCGGCGCTCGCCCAGCGCGCCGAGCTCGAGCGCACGATCGAGCAGCGCGTCCTGCCGAACGGACTCGAGGTCATCGTCGTGCCGAGCGGCGGCGTGCCGCTCGCGACGATCGAGCTCGTGGTGAAGAACGGTGCGTTCACGCAGTCACCGGAGTACGCCGGACTGGCGCATCTCTTCGAGCACATGTTCTTCAAGGCGAACGACGCCTTCCCGCAGCCGGACGCGTTCATGGACCGCGCGGCCGACCTCGGCGCGGTGTTCAACGCGACGACGCGCGAGGAGCTCGTCAGCTACTACCTGACCGTCGTCGCCGATTCGGTCGAAGGCGGCATGCGCTTCCTCGACGCCGCGTTGCGCGGCGCGCAGTTCCGCGCCGATGAACTCGCGCGCGAGAAACAGGTGGTGCTCGGCGAGTACGACCGCGCCGAATCGTCACCCTGGTTCCGCCTCGACGAGACGATCGGGAAGAAGCTCTGGGGCTCCTTCTGGAGTCGCAAGAACACGATCGGCGATCGCGACGTGATCATGCGCGTGACGCCCGAGCAGATGCGCACGATCCGCGACCTGTACTACGTGCCGAACAACTCGGCGCTCATCGTCGTCGGCGACGTGCAGCCAGCGCGGATCTTCGAGCTCTCCGAACGCATCTTCGGACCCTGGCCGCGCGGCGAGGACCCGTTCACGCGTGCACCGATCCCGCCGGTGCCGCCGCTGACGCGCAGCGAGGGCGTGATCGTCGAAGAGCCGGTGAACGCGGTCACGGTGCAGATCCAGTGGCACGGCCCGAGCGCGAGCGCCGACCAGGACGCGACGTTCGCCGCCGACGTCTTCTCGGACGTGCTCAACCAACCGACGTCGCGCTTCCAGCAGCGGCTCGTCGAGAGCGGCCTCTGGCAGGGCATCATCGTGAACTACTACACGCTGAACCACGTCGGCCCGATCACGATCAGCGGGCAGACGAGTCCCGAGAACCTGCGCCGCGCCCTCCAGGCGCTCGACGAGGAACTCGCCGCGACGCTCGAACCCGGATACTTCAAGGCCGAGGAACTCGAAGCCGTGAAGGCGAACCGTGCGGTGACGACGGCGTTCGGGCAGGAGCGCGCGAGCGAGAACTCGCATACGATCGGGTTCTGGTGGAGCGTCGTCGGGCTCGACTACCACCTGCGTTACGTCGACGAGATGGCGAGCCAGACATCCGAGGATCTCCAGGCGTACGCGCGACGCTACATCATCGGCAAGCCGAGGATCGTCGGCGTCATGTTGCCGGAGGGCCAACGCGCGGCCCTGCGGCTGACCGAGGAGGAACTCGCGGGGCGGAGGGTGACGCCGTGAGGACGCACCGTCTCCTGACCGCGCTCGCGCTGCTGACCGTCGCGGTGCCGTCGTGCGGGCTGTCCGCGCAGGCGGCGAGTGGCGCGCGCGCGCCGGTCGCGCCGAGCGACACGCTGACCGCGCGCTTCGATGTCGATGGCGTGCGCGTGATTCACCGACGCACGAACAACAACCTCTTTGTCGCGAACCTCTACCTGCTCGGCGGCGTATCGATCGCGACGCCGGCCACCGCCGGACTCGAGCCGCTCTACCTCGAGGTGACGGAACGCGGCACGAGGAAGTATCCGGGCGACCGGCTCCGTCGCGCGATGGCGCGCACCGGTAGCGAGATCGGCGTCGTGCCGGCGGACGACTGGACGGTCTTCGCCCTGCGCACGACGACCGACCGGCTCGATTCCACGTGGAGCATCTACACCGACCGCCTGCTCGCGCCGACACTGACCGAGGCCGATTTCGCGTTCGTGCGCGCGAATCGCCTCGCCGCCGTGCAACAGCGCGGCGACAGTCCCGACGCGCTGCTCGAGTATCTCGCCGACAGCGTCGCGTTCGCGGGGCACCCGTATGCGCTCTCGAGTGTCGGGACGGAGGCGTCCCTCTCCTCGATCACGCTCGACGATGTCAAGCGCTTCCGCGACGAACGCATCGTGAAGTCGCGCATGCTGCTCGTCGTTGTCGGCAACGTGGAACGGGCGCGGCTCGAGCGAATGGTCCGCACGACGCTCGGCACCTTGCCGGCGGGTTCATACGAATGGAAAGTGCCGCCCTCGGCGGCGGACCGGCCGGGCTCGAGCGTGCTCATCGAGCCGCGCCGACTGCCGACGAACTACATCCTCGGCTGGTGGAGCGGGCCGCCGGCTGGGCATCCCGATGCGCCCGCGTTGCGCATCGCGTCGGCGATCCTCTCCGGACGGCTCTTCAATGAGGTGCGCTCGCGGCGCAACCTCACGTACGCCGTCGAGTCGCGCTTCCGCGACCGCGGCCTCGTGGGCGGCGGGCTGTACGTGACGACGACGCGTCCGGACACGACGCTCAAGATCATGCGCAACGAGCTGAACAACCTCCGGCAGTTCACGCTCCAGACCGAGTACCTCGCGCCGTTGATCCAGCAGTTCATCACCGAGTACTTCCTCGACAACGAGACGTCGGGCGCGCAGGCGGACTTTCTCGCGCGCGCCGAGCTGTATCGTGGCGACTATCGCGCGGCCGAGCGCTTCGTCGACGAACTGCGCGCGGTGACCGGCGAGGACGTGCGGCGCGTCGCGAACGACTGGATGCGCAACTTGCGGTTCGCGTACATCGGCGATCCGTCGCGCGTCAATCGCTTTCTGTTGATGAGCTTCTAGTTCCCCTGTCGGCGCGCCGCGAGCGCGCGCCGCACGTCGTCAAGCGATGCGCCGGTCGCGCGCAGCGCGACGAGCACGTGG
>CAYSAR010000008.1:23655-25361 GCA_964428985.1 uncultured Gemmatimonadaceae bacterium
GTGGTAGACGAGGTCCGCCGCCTCCTCGGTCGCGCGCTCGCGGTCGGCGTCGGCGCAGGCGGTGATGAACTCGGCCGCTTCCTCGCCGACCTTCTTGAGTCGCAGGTTTCGATCGCCGAGGAGGCGTCGCGTGTGGCTCGCGGGGCTCGCGTCGTCACCCGATCGCTCGATCGCGCGCGCAGCGATCACCGTGTCGAGCGACGCGAGCGCGTCGGCGTCGGCGCGACCGAAGCAGGAGACCATCCCGCGATGGCACGCCGGACCGGCCGGCGTCACGCGCGCGAGCACGACGTCGCCGTCGCAGTCGGCCGAGAGCGATTCGACGCGCTGGACGTTCCCGCTCGTCGCGCCCTTGTGCCAGGCGCCGCGCGTGCGCGAGCGGTAGTGCATCTCACCGCTCCCGAGCGTGCGCTCGAGCGCCTCGCGATCGGCGTGGGCGACCATCAGCACGCGCCCGCTCACGGCGTCCTGCGTGACGACGGTGACCGTGCCGCCCTCCTTCGCGAAGTCGAGTGCGTCGAGATCAATCATCGAAGAAGTCGCGAACACGTTTCGCGAGGTTCTTGTTCGTCGCGATCGCGCTCCCGCCGAACGCGGTGCGGTTGCCATCCATGTCGGTGAAGATGCCGCCGGCTTCCTCGATGATCGGCTGGAGGCAAGCCGCATCCCACGCGCTGAGCCGGGGGTCGATCATGACCTCGGCGCGTCCTGTCGCGACGAGCAGGTAGCCGTAGCAGTCGCCCCAGGTCCGCGCGACCTGGGCCTCGCCGATCAGCGTGCGCCAGCCGTCGAGGCGTTCCCGGCGGTGGAAGCCACGCTCGTCGGTGACGAGCACCGTCGCGCCGGCGAGCGTCGACGTGTCGCTCACGTGGGCGCGCTCGCCGTTCCACCAGCACCCGTCGCCCGGCGCGGCGACGAGGATCTCGTCGACCGCCGGGAAGTACGCCGCGCCGGCGAGGACCTTGTCCCCCTTCGCGACGGCGACGAGCGAGCCCCAGAGCGGGACGCCGCGCATGAACGTGACCGTGCCATCGATGGGATCGAGCAGCCATCGGCGACCGCTCGTGCCGGCGACCTCTCCCTGTTCCTCGCCGACGATGCCGTCACGCGGGAAGCGCTCGGCGATCCAGGCGCGCGCCGCGCGCTCGGCCTCGACGTCGGCGTTCGTCACCGGCGTCCCGTTCTCCTTGACCTGCACCTCCAGCGACGTGCGGTAGTGCCGCATCGCGATCCCGCCGGCGAGCCGCGCCACCTCCTCCACCGCCTTCATCCAATCGGTCACGCAGCTACCTCCCGCACGGGGATCGATGCGGCCGACAAGGCGGCCTTGAGTGAACGGATCGTCGTCGTGCCGTCGTGCACCATTCCGGCCACGAGCACCGCGTCGGCGCCGCCGAGCACGATCGCGTCCCGGAGGTGCGCGGCGCTCCCGGCGCCGCCTGACGCGACGACCGGCACGCCGACCGCGGACGATACGGCATCGAGCAACCCGATGTCATACCCGCTTCGCGTCCCGTCGCGGTCGATGCTCGTGAGCAGGATCTCCCCCGCCCCCCGCCCGGCGCACTCGTTCGCCCACGCGACCGCGTCCAGACCGGTCGGTTCACGACCGCCCTCGACGCAAACCACCCAGCGTCCGTCCGCTCGGCGCACATCGATGCTGGCGACGACGCATTGCGCGCCGAATCGTGCCGCTGCGTCGTCGA
>CAYSAR010000009.1:0-23834 GCA_964428985.1 uncultured Gemmatimonadaceae bacterium
TATCGGAGCGGCGCCGTGGTGTTCAAGGGAGAGGCGGTTGGCGCGATTCGAGTGCGCCTGACGCGAGCCCGCTAACCGAGAGCGACCGCATGCGAGCGCTTCCGCAGATCGCTCTCAGTTGCCCGAAGTGCGGTCAGTATGACGAGTGCGGAGGCGGTCCCACCGGTCCGTGCGACTGCATTCATTCAATCGAATCGGAACGTCGCTACAGGTGCGAATCCTGTTCACTCTATTGCCGAGAACGTGAAGCTCCTGGAACCTTTGCTTCTCCGGCTTACCTCTCGGCGCTCTCGGACGGGCTGACTCTCGCCGAGATCACTGGCCCTTCTCCGCCCGCGCCGTTGCTGCCTCTCGTGCTGCCAACGCGGACCGACACACTTCCGGCCGGTACCTCCCTGCCGCTCCGATGGGTAGGCGTTCAACTGCGTTCGATGATTCAGCTTGACACACGGGGATTCGCCACTCTCAGCAAGTGGATTAGGGAAGGCGAGCGCCTCGTATCGCTCCGCGTGCGACCTGAGACGAGAGTGGCCGTTGCACTGCACGGTGACGATCCCTTGCTCGAAGGACTCTGGGGTCTCGACTCAGAGCGCCTCATTGACGTGCTCCACCGCCTGAACTGTGAACTAGTCACGGGTCCAACTTTTTCGGTTTACTCTGACTCCGAGAAGTGGCCTGCCTCGCACTCTCTAGTCATGATGCGAAGGCATCACCGTTATTCTGATCTCTTGCTCAGGGCCGGCATCGCCATCGCGCCGAATCTGTACTGGCGCTCGAATCGAGATCGAGACAACTGGATCTCATGGTTGAAGGAACGTTCGGACATCACGACAGTGTCCCGTGACTTCTCTCGGACGTCGAAGGCAAGGGGGCACTCGCATCGTCGAGAAGTCGAGGCGGTCGGTGATCTCGTGCAAGGCATCGGAAGGGCGCTCCAAATCGTCGTGGCAGGTGTCGGTTACGGGCGAGCAGTAGACACGCTCGAACGTCTTGCTCGCGTGCACGCCAGTTCCGCATTCCTGGCGCCTCAGCCGATCGTGGCGGCCGCTCGTGGTACGCGATTCACCCGTACCCGCGTGGGCCGAACTAGGGATCGGGTTCACAACCGGGCTACTCTTGCGCAAATCAACGTGCATCGCATGCAACAACGGCTCGAGCGGGTGGCTCGCCGACATGCGGCGTTCAGAGGCATTAGCATGCGAAATCTGCGCGCCGCAAGCTGACGCACATGCGCGGCGGTATCGCAGACCGCCGAGTGGACCTCGCATCTCCGATCTCAGCACCCAGAACTCTTCCTCGCGAATCGCACCAACCGCTCCGGCCACGGAAAATCGAGGTCATTCATCGTCGCGCCGGTGTAGTCCTTCGCCGTCCGATAAACGACGACCGGCACCTCGTCGAGCACAGCCCGCAGCTCGCGTGTCAGCTTGGGTTCCGGGAGCAGGAAAGCGCCCGCCGCCGCGCCGTAGAGGAGCCACACCGCCTGCGCGAGCTCGAACGACTCGAACGCCTGGGCGGCAGGTCCATGCGGCGTTCGAAGTAAGATGAGCGTGGCGCCGATCTCGGGATGCGGACCGGGCTCACCAGCGAGGCGACAGACGAAGAGGAGCGGCTCAGCCAGGGCGGGTGCCTCGATCAAGTAGGTGGGACCCGCCGCTCAAGCGGGTCGCTATGGACGCGGGAAAGATGACATGCCACGGGTCGCATCGCCTTTCCTTGCTGCGTCCCCTAGCGCGGGCCTGTACGGATTTCTGTGTGTGAGGCGCGTGAGTAGTCAGGCGTTGTCGGTGAAGCGCGTGCCGAAGAGCATGGCGAGGTAGGGCATGGCGGCCTTCCAGGCGTGGTTCCCGCGCCGCCACTTCACTTGGATGTTGCGCAGCGCGAGGTAGAGCAACTTGGTCGCCGCCTCGTCGGTCGGAAAGTGACCGCGCGTCTTCACGACCTTGCGCAGCTGCATGTGCAGGCTCTCGATCGCGTTCGTCGTGTAGAGCAGCCGCCGGATCTCGGGCGGGTACGCGAAGACGGGCGCCACGTGCGGCCAGTGCCGGCGCCAGAGCGCGGCGATCGCCGGGTACTTGGTCCCGACCGGCGACGCCGCGAAGGCGTCGAGCGCGGCGACCGCCGCCGGCTCGGTCGGGGCGCGGTAGATCGCGCGCAGCTGGGCGGCGAGCGCCTTGCGCTCCTTCCAGCCGGCGAAGGCCAGGCTCTGCCGCACGAGGTGCACGACGCAGTGGTGCACCTGCGCCTGCGGGAAGACGGTCGTGATCGCGTCGGGGAAGCCGACGAGGCCGTCGACGAGCGCGATCAGGATGTCCTCGACGCCGCGGCTCTTGAGCTCGGTCATCACGCGGAGCCAGAAGCCCGCGCCCTCGGTCTGCTCCACCCAGAGGCCGATCACGTCCTTGTGGCCGTCGCGGTCGACGCCCAGCGCCAGGTAGACGGCCTTGTTCCGCACCACGCCCTCGTCGCGGATCTTCACGCGCAGCGCGTCGAAGATCACCACCGGGTAGACGCGGTCCAGGGGCCGCTGCTGCCACGCGGTCACCTCGTCCATCACCTCGCTCGTGACCGCGCTGATCACGCTCGGGGCGACCTCGACCTGGTAGAGCTGCTCGAGGTGCGCCTGGATCTCGCGCACCGACACGCCGCGCGCGTAGAGCGAGAGCACGTTCGCGTCGAACTGGGCCAGCCGCCGCACGCCGGTCGGCACGAGCTGCGGCCGGAAGCTCCCCTCGCGGTCGCGCGGGATCTCGAGCGGCACGGCGCCGGTGTCGGTGAGCACCGTCTTCGGCGTCGTCCCGTTCCGGTGGTTCGTCTGCGCCGGCGGCTTCGCCTCGCCCGGGCCGTAGCCCAGGTGCGCCGTCAGCTCGCCGGCCAGCATCCGCTCGGCGAGCCGCTTCTGGATCGCCCGCGTCAGCGCGACGAAATCCTCGGGGGACTTCGCGTCGCCGATCAGCGCGTCGAGCGCCGCCGGGTCGAACTCGGGGAACTCCTTGGGCTTGGCCATCTCCCCTCCGTTGGGGTGAGTATGGCCTCACACACAGAATTCAGGACAGGCGGACTCGAGATATTCGACGCATGGTAGTCGAGCGATCCACCGAGCTGCGGAGAGGTCGAGACGATTCCGAATTTGAGGCACCGAAAGAACGCGCTGATCGCAAGCAATACCGTGGACTTACCAGCGTTATTCTTCCCGATGATAACGTTGAAGCCTCCAATGTCAGAGACAGTGGTGCTTCGAATGCTTCGGAAATTCTGGATGTCGGCCTGGACGAGCTTCATCGACTAGATCTCCGTTCCTCTGTGCGACTGGAAATGCCATGTTCACTGGCTATGGATGCGCAACGGGCCATCCGCAAGCGGATGGCCCGTTGACTCGTCCTTCAGAAGTTCACCCACACTCCGAAAACCCACACACATGACACTTCACGCACCCCTCAGCAAACTCCAACTGTGACCCACAGTCGGGACAAGTGCCAATGAACGCATCCCCGCCCGAAATCGCCTCAAACTGCATCTGCACCTGAGGCACCTGAGCAGCGCCAGCATTCGTAGGAGTCGACACGACAGGCCGCGCCTGAGCACTCGGCGCCGACGACGAAGCCGCGGGAGCCGACGGAGCCGCCGGCGAAGACAGCGTCTCCGGAGTGGAAAGCAACTCCTGCTGAACCCCCTGCTTCGTCCGCATCCAATCCTCGAGCGCGATACCGATCGCATCCGGGACCGACAACACCTTATTGGGACCAAGACCCACCGCGCGATCCGACGAGATCCCACGCAGCTGCCGGTGCACCTGCTGGATCGAGATCCCGGAGCGCAGCGCCAGCGAGATCAGCCGCCCCATCGCCTCGGCATCCGCCATCGCGCTGCCGCCGGCCTTCCCGAGGTTGATGAACACCTCGAACGGCTGCTGCTTGTCGTCCTCGGTGATGTGCACGAACATCGTGCCGAGCGGCGTCTCCTTGCGGATGGCCGTGGACTTGAGGACGTCGGGGCGCGAGCGCTTCTGGCGGCGCTGCAGGCTCTCGGCCTCGGCGTCGAACAGCAGCTTCTGCAGGCGCTCGTTGGCCGACGTGAGCTCGGCGAGACGCTCGTTGAGGTCGGCGAGTTCCTGGCGCGAGGCCTCGTCGGCCTTGCCGTCACGCTTGGCGGCGGCTTCGGCGGTGGCGCCCGTCGAGAGCACCTGGCCGTCGCGCGAGCCGTCGCGGTACACGGTGACGCCCTTGCACTTCATCTCGTACGCCAGCTCGTAGATGACGCGGACGTCTTCCTTGGTGGCGGCGTGCGAGAAGTTCGTGGTCTTGGAGATGGCCGAGTCGCAGTGCTCCTGGAACGCGGCCTGCATGCGGATGTGCCACTCGGGCGCGATGTTGTTGGCCGTGGCGAAGACCTTCTGCCACTTCACGGGCACCTCGCTGTGGATCACCGAGCCGGTCTTGGCGATGCGCTCCATCAGCGCATCGGAGTACCAGCCTTCCTTCTTGGCGATGGCGACGAAGTCCTCGTTGACGTCCGGCATCATGACGCCAGCCTGGTTGCGCATGAACGCAACGGCGAAGAGCGGCTCGAGACCCGACGAGCAACCGGCGATGATGGAGATCGTGCCCGTCGGCGCAACGGTGGTGACGTTGCAGTTACGGAGCTTCATCTCCGGGCGGATGCGGTTGCCGTTCTCGTCGCGCGCGCAGGTGGCGTCGGGGCCCCAGATGGACTGCGCCCACTCGGGGAACGCGCCGCGCTCCTCGGCGAGCCGGGCCGACTCCTTCTTGGCCTCGACGTCGACGAACTCCATCACCTTGCGGCCGAACTCCACGCCTTCCGGCGAGTCGTAGACGATGCCGAGCTTGATGAGCGCGTCGGCGAAGCCCATGACGCCGAGCCCGATGCGGCGGATGCGCTTGGAGAGCGCGTCGATCTCCGGCAACGGATACTTGTTGGCGTCGATGACGTTGTCGAGGAACTTCGTCGAGAGGTGGATGTCCTTGGCGAAGGACTTCCAATCCATCTTCCCGTCGACGACGTAGTAGCCGACGTTGATCGAACCGAGGTTACAGACGTCGTACGGGAGCAGGGGCTGCTCGCCGCAGGGGTTGGTGGCCTCGTAGGCGCCCAGGTGCGGCACCGGGTTGTAGCGGTTGGCCTCGTCGATGAAGAACACGCCGGGCTCGCCGGTGCGCCAGGCACCCTCGATCATCTTGTCCCAGACTTCCTTCGCGTCCATCTGGCCGACGACCTTCTTCGTCGCCGGGTCGATGAGGTCGTAGGTCGTCCCGGCCTTCAACGCCTCCATGAACTTGCCGGTGATGGCAACGGAGATGTTGAAGTTCGTGATCTTCGTGAGGTCTTCCTTGGACGCGATGAACTCCATCACGTCGGGGTGATCGACGCGCAGGATGCCCATGTTCGCGCCGCGGCGCGTGCCGCCCTGCTTGACGGCGTCGGTCGACGCGTCGTAGAGCTGCATGAACGAGATCGGGCCGCTCGCGACGCCGGTCGTCGAGCGCACCATCGACCCACGCGGACGAAGGCGCGAGAACGAGAAGCCGGTGCCGCCGCCGCTCTGATGGATGAGCGCCATCGAGCGCAGCGTGTCGTAGATGCCGCTGTGGCCGTTCGAGAGCGCGTCCTCCACCGGCAACACGAAGCAGGCCGAGAGCTGGCCGAGGGGACGGCCGGCGTTCATGAGCGTCGGCGAGTTCGGCTCGAACCGGCGCTGCGTCATGAGCTCGTAGAAGCGGTTCGCGACCTCCTCCACCTGCTTGTCCGTCGCGCCGTAGCGGCGATCCGGCTCGGCTACCGTGGTAGCCACTCGCCAGAACATCTGCTCAGGCGTCTCCGTCGACTTGCCTGACTTGTCCTTGACGAGGTAACGCTTGTCGAGAACGGTGCGCGCGTTCTGCGAGAGCGTCGCCGGGGTCGCTGGCGGGGTGACGGGGAGGGGCATCGCGACTTCTCCAAATCCGGAAGGTATAGAGCCAAACCTGAGTGCCACCGCGTGGGTCCCAGCGAGATCCCGCGCGGCTCAGGGGTCGGGGCGTCCAAACTACCCCGCTCGTGATGCCGCGCAAGCGCGGAGTAAAACGTTGATTCGTGCGTACTTATGGTACGAGCATCACGAATCGGTAATGACGTCAGCCTTTTCCACGGCCTTGCACTGGCGCTATGACTGTACAGTTCAGGGACAGTAATTCGACAGTCGAGGTAACAAGGGGGCGAGGAGCGACAAACGTTTACTAATCAATCACTTAGGGCGAGTGCGGGTTCCGCTCCCCGAGGGGGACGGCGCACCGTTCTGAATGCTAGCCCCTTTCGAGGGCTTCCGTTAGTCCTTGCTTTCTTACGCGAACTACACTGATCACCACGGAGCCACGGAGGAGCACGGAGGGCCACGGAGAGAAGCCTATGGGGGCTTGCACTCGATGATCGAGGTGCAAGCCCCCGCCAGGTGTTTCCTCCGTGGCCCTCCGTCCTTCTCCGTGGCTCCGTGGTGAGCAGTGCGGTTGGAGCTACTACTCTCCAGCCCGATATCTCTCCTTAAGAGCCACATACGTCCGGTACCCCGCCGCGATCCGCTCGCGCTGCTCAGCCGTCAGCTCCTTCATCACCCTCGCCGGCACGCCCATCACGAGTGAGTTGGGCGGGATCCGCTTTCCCTCCCCCACCACCGAACCCGCCGCGATGAGGGCGCCGGCGCCGATGACGGCATCGTTGAGCACGATCGCCCCGATCCCGATGAGCGCCCCGTCCTCGACGGTCGCGCCGTGGATCACCGCCCGATGCCCGACGGTCACGCGCTTCCCGATCGTGCAGGGCTTGCCGGGATCGCAATGCACGATGACCCCGTCCTGGATGTTCGTCTCGTCGCCGATCGCGATCGTATCGCGGTCGCCACGGAGGACGGCGGTCGGCCAGACGCTCACGTGCTCGCCCAAGCGCACGTCGCCGGTGAGCACGGCGCTCGGATGGACCCACGCCGTCGCGGCGATGGTGGGTCGCTTCCCTGCCTCGCTCAGAACGTGCTCCCGATCGTGAAGTAGATGGTCGTCTTCCGCTCGGCGAGCTGCTCACCCTTCACGGGATGCGCGACGCCGAGGCGGAACCGGTAGAGCTCGTCGTACGCGAGGGCGGCGTCGAGCGCGAGTTCGCCGCCGACCGACGCGATCGTCTCGCGCGGCGGGAGCGGCGACGGACAGATGAACGAGTTCGCGACCGGGAACTCGCACCACGCGCTCGCGGCGTCGCCGAAGAGCGTCAGCGTCGTCTTCTGGAAGAAGAACGGCAGCAGCGGGATCCCCCGCCCCGCGAGGAACAACGGCGCCCGGTACTCGGCGCTCGCCGCAGCGGCGCGCACGCCGATCTGCGCGACCTCGAAGCCGCGCACGAAGAACGTGCGGCGCGAATCGCCATAGTTGACGCCGGGGATCAGCTCGATCGACGTGCCGCTCACGCCACCGACGCCGAACGCGCTCGTCGTGCGGTGGCCGGTGATGCCGTACGCGCCGCGCACGGCGAGCACGTGGCGCGCGTAGCCGGGGAACGGCAGCGACTTCGCGGCGACGAACGTCGCGACGGTCTCGTCGACATCCTCGAACTGGATGCCGAGTCCGAGGCGACGGCGCTGGACGATGGAGCCCGAGACGCCGTCCTGCACCGAGACGGCGAGCCCGGGCCGCTGCATCGTGCTGAAGCCGGCTTCCACCGAGAACGTCTCGGCGGTCGTGCGCATGCGGTACGCCTCGTTGTCGAGCGTATCGAGCAGCCACGCCGGGTAGGTCCTGTAGACGTACTGGTGTACCTCGGCGCTCGCGGCGGCATAGGTCGAGAGCCGCACGCGCGGCCGCTGCACGAGGGCCGAGATGCCGCCGCCCTGCTCGCGCTGGCCGATGATGCCGAACGGCGTGCCGTTCTGATCGACGATGGGGCCGTGCAGCCAGTTCTGCGACCCGTAGACGGTGAGCACGGGATTGCCGAGCCCGGCGTACGAGTACGCGAGATCGACGGTCCACTCATGGCGCTCGGGTTGGTACGCGGCCTCGGCGTCCCACGCATGGCGATTCACGAGATCGCGCCCGCTCATGAGGAAGCCGTAGACGTAGGTGCCGGCGTTGTCCTTGTCGACGGTCGGCAGCCACCAGGTCGGGCGCATGTGATCGAACGCCCAGTACTTCGTCTCGCGCGCGGCGGTGTCGGGCTCGAGGAGCATCACGTCGTTCATGCGCTCGCGCACGGCGGCGATGCTGTCGGCGCCGGCGATCTCGTCGATCGGCTGGAGCTCGTTGCCACTCGGCATCGCGCGCGTGATGACGCGATACCCGTCGGCGCCGAGCTCGACGGCCGCGACGCGCTTGCCGTCGGGAGAGACATCGGGCGTGTGCAGCGCCGTCGGCGTCGACCAGGCGCGCTGGATCTCGCCCGTGCGCACGTCGCCGCGATAGATCATCGCGCGCCCTTCGTGATCGCTGACGAAGAGCAAGGCCGTATCACCGGGGATCCACACGGGCGACGAGACGATCGCGAGCGCGCGGCCGCGCGGCTCGAAGCTCTGGAGTTCCTGCCCGCGCGCATCCAGGACGACGATGCTCGCGCGGCCGCCGCGTTCCCATCGCGCCGCGGCGATGCGCCTGCCGTCGTGCGACCAGCGCGGCTCGCTCCATGATTCGTCGCTCGAGCCGCCAGCGATACGCACGGGGATGCCGTCGCCGTCGATGTCGAGCGTCACGAGCTGCGTCGTGCCGGCGACCGACTGCACCGCGACGATGCTCCCCGACGCCTCGTGGAGGTCGGGACTCGTGAGCCGCTCGCCATTTGTGAGCCGGCGGCGGCCGAAGAGTCCTGCTCCGCCGACGTAGAGATCGCTGTAGAGCGTGTACGGATCGCGCCACTCGAGTTCGCCATGCACGGTGCGGCGACCGCCGAGGGGATCGTTCGCGTCGAGCGCGCTGCGGCGGCCGAGTCGCGTGCGGCGTGGATCGTCTTCGTCGTCACGCAGGCGGTAGGCGCCGGTCATGTCGCGCGCGTCGTCCGCCACATAGACGAGCGTCGAGTCGTCGACCCAGCGCGGGAAGCGCGCCTCGAAGCCGTGGTGCGTGAGGACGCGTTCATCGCGCGCCGCGCTCGCACGATCGAGACGTGCCGCCGACTGCTCGACCGAATCGCGCCAGCGCTTCCAGTACGAACCGAAGTCCTCGCCGAACGCCTTCTTCGCCGAGGCTTCGAAGTACCAAGGGATCAATCGCCCGCTCGATGCCTCGACGAACGCTCCGAGCTCGCCGGGCTCCATGCGACTCATCGCGTACGCTCCGTAGATGTACGCGACGTTGCCGCCGGGGTAGCGCGGCGCGGAGAGCGAGAGCTCGTGCAGCGCGGGGAGATGGCCGCCGAGCGCGGCCGCGCGCACGAAGGCGGGGAACTCGCTGCCGGCGAGGCGCCCGCCGCCGCTGTTGCCGGCGATCTGCGTCTCGTAGTGCACGGCGAGGCCCTCGACCATCCACGAGGGCGCGTAGGTGTTCGGGAAGAGCGGCGCGGCGCGACCGAAGATCGACTGCGCGAGCTTCCACCAGCCGCGCACGCGGTCGAGGTGGAAGATGTGCGCGAGCTCGTGCGTGACGAGGATCAGGTTCCAATCGACATGGTTGCGCAGCGACATCGCGTCGACGGGGGGCCGCGCATAGACGACGATGCGGTTCGTCGGATAGGGCGTCGCGAGGCCGTTCGCGTAGTCGACGTTGTCGGCGAGGACGATGTCGACGATGCCGCGGGGCGGCGTGAGTTCCATCGCGAGCCGCTCGTACGCGAATTCCGCGTTCGCGGCCGTGCGGCGCGCGAGGGTCTCGAGCTCAGGGTTGAAGTGGACCCTGAAGTGCGCCGTGTGGAGGGTCCGCCATTCCAGGTCTGGCCTCACTTGGGCGGTCGCGCTTCGCGCGCTCGCGAGGGCGCAGAGGAGACCGAGGGCGCCGAGGAGAGCACGAATCGACGGACGCCAAGGCGCGGATCGCGGCATGGGCGCGAAAGTTATGCTTCCCTCACCCTCGTCGCAGCCCGTATATTCGCCCATTCCGCAGTGACCCAGCCTGAACCGGTTCGACAGGGGATCCGCACTCTTGACGCGATGTGCCTTCTGTGGGCAGGACAATGATCCCGCCTCGAAGTTCTGCATCGACTGCGGCAAGCCGGTCGTCTCGAGCGGCGCGCGCGTCATCCCAGTACCGGGCGCCGGCGGCGGAAGTTCCGGGGCGCAGGCGGACCGGTTCAGTGTGCCGGCCACACGCGTCTCGAACAAAGGCGCTCTACGTTCCGAGGCGACGACACATGGCGCGAGCGGTGGCACAGGGTCGGGATCGGGCGCCATGAGCGCGAAGGTACCGTGCCGCTATTGCTCGACGCCGGTCGACCCCTCCCTTCCATACTGTCCGAAGTGCGGCGGCCGCGTCTCCGACGAACCGGCGCCCGCGGCGTCCTCTCCATCGAACGCGGTCTGCAACTCGTGCGGCAAGCCGGTCACGCTCGGCGTCGATGTCTTCTGCGCGCGCTGCGGCGCGCGCGTCGCGATGTCGTCGGCGCCGCCGAGTCCGCCGGCGGGCACGGCCGTGTTCAGCGCGAAGGCGTCGCAGCAAGGCCCGAAGATCGCCGTGCTCGACGCGAACGCGCAGGTCGTGCGCACGGTGACGCTCGAGGGGACCGAGGCGACGATCGGCCGCGCCGATGGCGAGCTGCGCTTCCCCGACGACGTCTTCATGAGCCCGGTGCACGCGCAGCTCTCGTGGCGCGACGGGCAACTCTTCGTGCGCGACCTCGGCAGCCGCAACGGCACCTGGCTCTTCACCGACGCGCCGTACAAGCTCCAGGATGGCGACACGATCCTCGTCGGGTCGCAGCTGCTGCGCTTCCGCCGGCTCGGCTATCCCGGCCCGCATCCGCCAGAGGCCGACGCGACGCGACGGCTCGGCTCGGCCACTCCCAGTGCGGACATCGCGGTGCTCCAACAGCTCCGCGCCGATGGGAGCGCGCGCGACTCGTGCCACCTCTCGCCGGCGCGCTCGGTCGTGATCGGCCGCACCGAAGGCGACTGGCTCTTCGGCTACGATCAGACGATGAGCGGGAAGCACGCCGAGATCCGTGGCGAGGACCTTGAGTTCATCGTCCTCGACCTGGGGAGTCGCAACGGCATCGCGGTGAGCGTGCGCGGCGAGAAGCCGGTGCGCGCCGGCCAGCGCATCCTCCTCGGCGACCAGACCTTGCGGGTGGAGAGCGTGTGAGCGAACAGAAGATCTGTCCGACCTGCGGCACCGAGTATCCATTGAGCGAGCGCTTCTGTCCGAGGGACGGGACGGCGTTGCGCTCGTCGAATGCACAGGCGGACCTGCTGGGCTCGATCATTGCCGACCGGTACCACGTCCTGCGCAAGCTCGGCGAGGGCGGGATGGGCACCGTGTACCTGGCCGAGCACGTGAAGATGGGGCGCAAGAGCGCGCTCAAGGTGATGAATCCGGGGATGAACGCCGACCCGGACGCGATCGCGCGCTTCAATAGAGAGGCCGCGAACGCTGCTCGGCTGAGCCATCCGAACATCTGCGGCATCTACGACTTCGGCGAGACGAGCGACGGGCTGATCTACCTCGCGATGGAGTTCATCGAGGGATCGTCGCTGACGTCGCTGATCGAGAAGGCGGGCGCGCTGCCGGCGCCGCGGTGCGGGAGCATCATCCATCAGGTCGCCGACGCGTTGCAGGTCGCGCATGACGCGGGGATCGTGCATCGCGACTTGAAGCCCGACAACATCATGGTCGCGAAGGCGCGCGACGGGTCGGACCTCGTGAAGGTCGTCGACTTCGGCATCGCGAAGGCGAGCTCGAGCGACGCGCAGAAGGTCACGAAGACGGGGTTGGTGGTCGGCACGCCGGAGTACATGAGCCCCGAGCAGCTCGCGGGGGACAAGCTCGATGGGCGGTCGGACATCTACTCGTTGGGCTTGGTCGCGTTCAACTGCCTGACGGGGAAGCTGCCGTTCCCGGCGGAGACGGTGCAGGAGGCGATGATCATGCGCCTCACCGACCGTCCGCGGACGCTCGCGGAGATGCGGCCGGAGATGCAGTGGCCCGATGATCTCCAGCAGATCCTCGATCACGCGTTGCAGCGGGATGCGGCCGATCGGTATCAGAGCGCGGCGCAGTTCGGGCGGGAGTTCGCGGCGGCGATCAGTGCGATGCCGGCGACGAAGGCGATGGAGGAAGGGACGCTCGTGATCGGGGCGGCGGGGGCTCCGAAGGGTGGTGAGGTCCCGGCGACGCGCGTGCGCCCGAGTGCGGCGACGGCGCCGATGGAGGCACCGGCTGCAGCGAAGCGGGTTCCTGCGGCGGCTCCGGCGGCGGCTCCCGTTGATCGGCGGAAGAGCAACACGCCTGTCATCGCGGGGACCGGGGTGCTGCTGGCGGGGGCGATCGCGTGGTTCGTGTGGTTGAAGCCCGATGGGGCGTTGCCCGTGGTGCCGACGGGGCCTGCGGTCTCTGCTGACACTACTCCACCACAGGGGACGCAGGGAGCACAGGGAAATCCGGGTGCGGCTCCAAATGGGACGACTGGGAATTCGACGAAAGCGCCGGAGGTCGATCCGCTGAATCGGCCGATCCCGCCGGCGACGCCGACCCAGACGCAGGCGGATCCGCCGGCCAACACGCCGACGAATGCGCCCGCGAACACGCCGCCGACCGAAGAAGAGCCCGAGGACGGACTCGGCGCGAACGAGGCCATCGTCACTCGCACGCTCACGGCGATCCGCGACTCGCTGGAGGCGCAGACAATGTCGGAAGCCGGCGCTCGACGCGTGGCGCAACGCATGGAGCGCGCGCGGAATCGCCGGCGTCCGCTTGGCCCCGTCGCGACAGCCGAGACATGGTACATCGAGATGCTCGCGCACGCGCAGTTGGATGACGACCCGGAGGTGTGCCGCACCTCGCGGCGCGTGCTGCAGCTCAGCTCGCGCGATGACTATCGCAAGGCCGCGCAGGCGTTCCGGGTCGGTCGGGACTGCACGCCGTGACCTACGTCACGACGCACCGCATGATGAAACTCTCGCGTCCCCTCCGCCCGTCCGATAGAATAGGTGCTCGTCACCGCACCGCCCCGCTCGCCACCCTTCCTCGCATCCCCGCCCCGTGACGGGACCCTCGACACCAAGCGGTGACATCATCGTCCACGTGTTCGGGCGCACGGATGTCGGGCGCACGCGCGAGCACAACGAGGACACCTTCGCGGTCGCCGACCTGACGACCATGAACGCCTCGCTCCAGCCGGAGGTGCGCACGCACCGCGTCGGCTCGCGGGGGTCGCTCTTCATGGTCACCGACGGCATGGGCGGCGCCGCCGCCGGCGAGGTCGCGAGCGCGATGGCGGCCGAGGTCATCCTCGCCGAGGTCGAGCGCCGCTGGCGCGATTCCGACGAGACCGATCCCGAGTTCTTCGCGCACACGCTGCGTGTCGCGACCGAAGTCGCGAACTCGAAGATCCACGCCTACGCCCAGTCGCATCCCGAGAACCGCGGCATGGGCACGACGGCGACGATCGCCGGCTTCCTCGGCGACTCGCTCTACGTCTGCCAGGTCGGCGACTCGCGCGCCTACCTCGTGCGCGACGGGCAGGCGATCCAGATCACGAAGGACCAGTCGCTCATGCAGAAGCTCGTCGAGGCGGGCGAGATGACGGCCGAGGAGGCCGAGGTCTCCGAGCGACGCAACATCATCCTGCAGGCGCTCGGCCCCGAGCCGGCGGTGAAGGTCGACCTCACGTCGCAGCAGGTGCGGCGCGGCGACGTGCTCATCCTCTGCTCCGACGGTCTCTCCGGCCAGGTGCGCGCGCCGGAGATCGCCGAGATCGTCACGCGCGAGCCGGACCTCGTGCAGGTCTGCAAGGCGCTCATCGATCTCGCGAACGAGGCGGGCGGACCCGACAACATCACGGTGATCGCGGCGCGCTTCGAGGGTGACGGGCTCGCGATGACGGGCACGGAGGCGCCGGCGCACCGCGTCTATCGCGGCTCGCAGGAACAGCGTCCGACGATCCCGCTCGACCGCAGCTCGGTGCCGCAGCTCAGCGCCGTCGACGAGGAGGACCAGAGCGAGGTCCCGACGCTCGAGACGATGCCGGCGGCGCAGCGCCCCGCGCCGACGGGCCCAGGGAGCACGGCCGAGATCGCGCCGCCGAACGTCAAGCCGAAGCTGCCGCCGGAGCCACCGCCCGGGGGCCGCGTGCCCCGCGACTTCCTCCGCCTCGTCTTCGGCGGCCTCGCCGTCCTCGTCGCGCTCTACTTCATCGTGGGCTGGCTGCGCGACCGATGAGCGTCGAGCTCCGCATCACCGCCGGCGCGCGCGCCGGCACGAGCGAGCGCTTCGACAAGTCGGTCATCTCCATCGGTCGCCACCCGATGTGCGACTTGCGCTTCGACGCGCAGAAGGACCTCGACGTCTCGGCGCGCCACGCCGAGATCCGCAGCGCCGGCGGACGCCACGTGCTGCACGACCTCGGGAGCACGAACGGGACGTTCGTGAACGGGCGGCGCATCGCCGGCGAGCGCGAGCTGCGCGACGGCGACACGATCCAGTTCGGCGCCGACGGCCCGCACGTGAGCTTTCATGTGAAGGCCGAGGCGCCGCGACCGGCCGCGCCGCGCCAGCCGACCGAGGTCCGCATCGCGCACGCGGTGCAACAGCAGACCGGCAAGCTGCGCTCGATGGTCATCGCGCTCGCGGTGCTCGTCGTGCTCGGCGGCGCCGCGGCGTTCATGCTGCTCCAACGCACGGCGCGACTCAATCAGGCGCAGCTCGCACGCCTGTTGGCGTCGAACGATTCGCTCGCGCGCGCGCTCGAGCAGCGGCTCGCGCAGACGGGCATCGCCGATTCGGCGCTCAAGGCGGCGCGCACCGAGAGCGAGCGGCTCGCGGCGCAGCTGCGCGAGCGGCAGCAGACCGGCGGCGACATCACCGAGCTCTCGGCGGCGGTGCGGTCGGCGCAGGCGCGCAACGCCGTCTTCTCGCGCATGGACTACGCGGCGATCGCCGCGGCGAACAAGGCGGCGATGGCGTTCCTCGTCGTCGAGATGCCCGACAGCTCCCGCTCGAGCGGCACGGGGTTCAACCTGCTGCCCGACGGCCTCATCGTCACGAACCGGCATGTCGTGCAGGCGCCCGACGGGACGCGCGCGCAGCGCATCGCCGTCGCGTTCGAGGGCACCCAGGGGCGCTGGATGCCGGCGACGATCGAGTACGTGAGCACGACCGATGAGCTCGCGTTGCTGCGCATCGCGCGGCGTGGCCCCTTCCCCGTCGTCTCGGGCATCGCGCAGGACGCGTCGGCGTCGGCGCTCGGCGAACCGGTCGCGCTCCTCGGCTATCCGCTCGGCACATCGCTCGTAGGCATGAAGGGCGACATCGACCGCAGCCGCCCGACGGCGACGCTCGGCTTCGGCACGGTGTCAAAGGTGCTCGACGACACGATCCAGCTCGATGCGTACGCGGCGCAGGGATCGAGCGGCTCGCCGGTCTTCGACGCGCGCGGGCTCGTCGTCGGGGTCGTCTTTGGCGGCGCGAGCGAGAGCAACGGGCGCATCGTCTACGCCGTACCCGCGTCGGCGCTGATCCGACAGCTCCCTAGGGACGCGTCGGTCGTGGTTCGGTAGGCACGCGCGGCGGCCGCGCTTGGAGCGGCTGCGCCTCGAGCGACTTCAGCTGATGCGTCACCTTCGGCATCATCTCGGAGACGCCCTCGGCCGGCGACTGCCCGATGTGCCCGACGCCGGTCACGACGCGCATGCCCCATCCGCCGCCCTGGCGCAGGTCGCGCAGTTGGATCATGCGCGTGACGACGCTGTCGCGCACCGGTACGAGCGCGACCGAGACGATGAGATCGGCGTCGAGTTTCTCCTGCACGGCGTTCACGGTGCGTGACTCGCGCAGCACCATCGCGACCGAGTCGGCGGGGACGAGCTTGTAGCGCGCATCGCGGCCGAGAAGGTCGCGCAGCGAGTCGGCCATCACGTTCGCCATCGCGTCGAGCTCGGGGCGGCCGCGCGCCGGCCGCGGGAGCGCGATGACGACGCGCTTCGGCTCCTGCGGGATCGCCATCTCCCTCGCCATCGCCGCCATCGCGGCGGCCTGCTCGACGGCGACGGAGGCATCGGGGACGTTCGCCGCTTCGAGCTCGACGCGCCTCGCCTCGACCTTGAGCATCGAATCGAGCATGAGACGCTGGACGAACTGGCGCATCGAGTCGGCGAAGGCGAAGGCGGCCGCCGAGTCGTTCGGGCGGCTCGCGCCGCTGGTCCTTCGCGGCGGCGCGGCGGCGATGCGGCTCGAGACGGCGTTCGCGATCGCGATGGAATCCTCGCGCGTGAGCAGCGTCGCCGCCGGGGCGACGGCCTGCGTCGTCTCGGCGGCGATCAGCGAGTCGCGCAGGAAGCTCGTGCCGGCGGCTTCGCCGGTGCGCTGGCCCATGAACCAGGCCGCCGCGACGATCGCGACGCCGGCGGCGCTCACGAAGACGGCCCGCGCGGCGCTCGCGCGGCGCGTCGCCTTGAGCGGCGCGAGCGTCGAGCCACTCGAGAGCGCGATGTCGTCGAGCGACGCGACGACGTCGGCGGCGCGTGCGGGGCGCTCGTCGGGGAGCTTCGCGAGGAGCTTCTTGACGAGCGCCGAGAGCATCGGCGGCACGTCGGGGCGCGACTGTTCGACGGGTTCGGGATCGCGCGTGAGCTGCGCCGCCATCGTCTGCTGCGGCGAACTCTCCTTGAACGGCACCTTGCCCGTCAGCATCTCGTAGCTGAGGAGGCCGAGGGCGTAGAGGTCCATGCGATGGTCGGCCGCGGGGTCGGCGGCGATCTGCTCGGGCGCCATGTACGCCGGCGTGCCGATCGCCATGCCGGCGCTCGTGTAGCCGCTCGCGGGCATCGAGGCCGAGATCGCCTTCGCGACGCCGAAGTCGGTGACGAGCGCGTGCGAGCCCATGAGGAGCACGTTGCCGGGCTTGATGTCGCGATGGATGACGCCGAGGCCGTGCGCGTACTCGAGCGCCTCGGCGACGTCGCGCAGGATGCGAATGACATCCTTGATCGCAAAGCGGTCGCCGCGCCCGATCGCCTCGCGCAGCGAATGCCCGGCGATGAAGGGCATCGTGTACCAGATGAGCGATCCCTGCTCGCCGGCGGAGAGGAGGGGGACGATGTGCGGATGCTGGAGCTGCGCGGCGACCTGAATCTCGCGGCGGAAGCGTTCGTGGTTGACGCCGGCGGCGAGTTCCGGGGGGAGGACCTTCACGACGACCTTCCGCCCGAGCGCGACATCGTGCGCGACGAAGACGCGGGACATGCCACCGCCGGTCAGCTCGGTCTCGAGCGTGTAGGCGGGGGTCAGGGCGGCTTGGAGGGTCTTCGCGAAATCGTCCATTCAGTGTGAAGAATACAGTCTCTTGGTGTGGTGCGGGATGCGGGGGTGGACTCGAGATTCGATGATCGAGTCGAGAGGCGAGAGGCCCGCATCTCCTTCAATGCGCGTCTCCCTCGGATCTCGACTCTCGAATCAGTCATCGCATCTCGAGGTTCGTTTCCAGCTCTTCCCTGTGCCCCCTGTGCCCCTGTGGTGAAGCTTTCCCAGCGCCTCAGGGACTCGCGATCCTCCGCGCTGCAGCGGCCTGCATCGCCGCCGACCCTGCCCAGCAACACACGACGTTCTCGGCCTCCACGAGCTCGCGCGCGAGCCCCGGCGGCCCGAAGCACAGCACCATCACGCTTCGACCCACCTGCCGCCCCACCGCGACCGCCGAGGCTACGCGACGCCTGGTCTCGTCGCTGTATCCCGCCCGCCCCCGCCCTGGCGACGGTTCGCCGTACACCGTCACGACCACGGGCCCCTCACCTTGTGCGCTCGGCGCGTCGACCAGCTTCGGGGCGTGGCCGAGTGCGCGGAGCGTCTCCATGAAGTGAGTCCCCGGCTGCATGGCCGGCGTTGCCGGCGCGAGCATCCGCATCGCGTCGCCATCGACGACCTGCACGATCTCCGGCGCCTGCCCCACCCTGTGTATGACACCCTTGACGGCGTGCACGACCACGTCGGCGGCTTGGCGCGCCCAGAGGACATCCTCGAGCGTGGGTTCGCGCGCGGGGGCGGCGCCGCTCGCGGGGGCGGCCCACGCGGCCCAGAAGCGGCGTCGCTCGCGGCTCGCTTCGGCGGCGTCGAGATCGAGCCGCCCCTCCTCCGCCGCGAGGTCGATCGCCGACATCACTGCGTCGAGATCGCTCGGCGCGAGCAGGAGGTCGCAGCCGGCCGCGAGTGCATCGACCGCCGCGGTGCCTTCGTCCGTGCCGAAGCGCGCCCCTTCGAGCGAGAGCGCATCGCTCACGACGAGCCCGTCGTACTTGAGCTCGTCGCGCAGCAGCTCGACGAGCAAGGGATGCGATCGCGACGCCGGCGACCCACTCGCATCGAGCCGCGGGAAGACGACGTGCGATGCCATCACGCTCGCGACGCCGGTGTCGACGGCGGCGCGGAACGGCAGCAGATCCTCGGCCCACATGCGCGCGGCGTCGGTCTCGACGTGCGAGACGCTCAGCGCGGGGTCGGAGAGCGCGCGACCGACGCCCGGGAAGTGCTTCGCGCAGGCGAGCACGCCCTCCGCCTGCGCCATGTCGATCCACTCGACGGCCCATTCGGCGACGCGCTGCGGCTCGGCGGCGTACGCGCGCGAGCCGATGAACGGGTTCCGCGGTTCGTTCGCGATCTCGCAGCAGGGCGCGAGGAGCCAGTTGATGCCGATGGCGCGCGCCTCGCGAGCGGTGAGTCGCGCGGCGCGGCGCACGGCCTCGGCGTCGCGCAACGCACCGAGCGCGGCGGCCGGCGGAAGGCCAGTGAGACCAGTGACCGAGGCGCCCATCCCCGCTTCGCCATCGACGGCGATGAGCAACGGGTGCCGCGAGCGACGATGCAGATCGGCGCTGAGCGCGGCGACCTCGTCGCGCGAACCTCCGACGACGATGAAGCCACCGACGCCGAGCTCGAGCGCGTCGTCGATGAACTCGTTCAGGTGCGCGAAGCCGTGGTCGCGGTCCCACCGGAGTTCGGGGACGAGCAGCTCGGCGAGCGGATCGGCGGCGCTCATCGCGCGTCAGGCCGGATAGCGGGCACCCAACACGCGCGCGCCGCGTGCACCGGTCGCGGCGGGAACGTTGCCCGGCTTCCCCTGGAGGTGCAGCCAGCCGAGGAACGCGAACGCGACCGCTTCCTTCGCGTCGCCATCGAAGAAGAGGTCGTCGAAAGGGCGCACGAGGCGCGGCGAGAGCGCGGCGGCGATCGCCTCGCGCAGCACGGGGTTGCGCGCGCCGCCGCCGGAAAGGAGCACTTCGTCGACCGGCTCGGGCACGAACCTCTCGAACGCGAGTCCGATGCTGCGCGCCGTGAGCCAGCAGGCGGTGTTGATGATATCCTCGTCGCTGCATCCGTCGCGCGCGGCGCGGCAGCGCGCGATGAAGTCGGCGATGAACGCGCTCGAGAAGAGCTCGCGTCCGGTGCTGCGCGGCGGCTCGGTCGCGAACCAGGGATGCGCGAGCAGTTCCTCGACGACCTGCTCGATCACTTGCCCTTTCGCGGCGAGCTTGCCGTCCTTGTCGTATGGCAGTTCGGGTCGCAACGCGCGCGTGACGCCGTCGACGATGCAGACGCCCGGCCCCGTGTCGAACGCGCGGACTGACTCGAGCGGCGCGCCACCCGGCGGGAGCAGCGTGAGGTTGCCGATGCCCCCGAGGTTCTGCAGCACGCGCCACTTCTCGCTCGACGAGAAGAGCATCGCATCGGCGATCGGCACGAGGGGCGCGCCCTGCCCTCCCGCGGCGACGTCGCGCACGCGGAAGTCGGCGATGACGTCGATGCCGATCCGTTCGGCGATCACCGCCGGTTGGCCGAACTGCCACGTGCCATGCGGCGGTTCGTGCCAGACGGTGTGGCCATGCGAGCAAACCGCACTGATCTCCTCGCGCGAGACACCGGCCTCGGCGATCGCGGCGATCGCGGCGTCGGCGAGACGGCCGCCGAGCGCGAAGTCGAGCCGCGTGTACTCGGACGGCGTCGCGCCCTCGAGCGCGGCGGCGAGCCGCGTGCGCATCGCGTCGTCGTAGGGGAGCGAGACGTGCGCGAGGAGCTCCGGCGCGAGCGGCTTCCCTTCTTCCGCGCGAAAACGCACGACCGCCGCGGTGACGCCGTCGAGCGACGTCCCCGACATCACCCCGACGAGCACGCGCGACGTCGCGCTCACTCCATCACCGGCGGCGGGTCGCCCGAGATGATGTCGCGGATGCGGCCCTTCGCCGCCGTGAGCCGCGCCTCGGCGTCCTTCTTCTTGATGTCGAACTTGCCCATGATGATCGCCGTCTTCACGACGCCGCCGGCGTGCTTGAGCAGGTCCTTCGCCTTCTCGCGATCGACCTCGAGCACCTCCATCACGAGTCGCTCGGAGCGTTCGCGCAGCTTCGCGTTCGTCGCGCGCAGGTCGACCATCAGGTTGCCGTAGCACTTGCCAAGCCGCACCATCGCGCCGGTGCTGAGCATGTTGAGCACCATCTTCGTCGCGGTGCCGGCCTTGAGGCGCGTCGAGCCGGTGAGGACCTCCGGCCCGGTGATCACGACGATCGCGACATCGACGAGGTCGAGGATCTTCTGCGTCGGCGGCGCGCAGGCGAGGATGCCGGTGCGCGCGCCCATCGTGTGAGCCGCTTCGAGGCCGGCGCAGACGTATGTCGTCGTCCCGCTCGCGGCGATGCCGAGCACGAAGTCCTTCTCGCAGACCTCGGCATCCTCGAGATCGGCGACGGCGCCCTCGGGGAGGTCCTCCGCCCCCTCGGCGGCGCGCCGCAGCGCCTTGTCGCCGCCGGCGATGATCCCCTCGACCATCTCGGGCTCGGTGCTGAACGTCGGCGGACACTCGGCCGCGTCGAGCACGCCGAGCCGTCCCGAGGTACCGGCACCGAGGTAGTACATCTTGCCGCCCTCGCGCAGCGTGAGCTCGGCGATCTCGATCGCCTTCGCGATGTTCATGCGTTGCGTCGCGACCGCATCGGCGACGGTGCGATCCTCGGCGTTCATGAGGTCGACGATCTCGAGCGGCGACGCGAGGTCGATATCGACCGTGCGCGGATTGCGCCGCTCGGTCGGGCGGAGGTCGGTCAGGTCCATGCGTTGGGGCTGGAGGCGCGTGCCATGTCGCGCATCGGGGGCACACCCTAAGTTACCCCACGTGGATACGCATAGCACCGGCCGCTCTGGCGGCGCCCTCTCGCGCGCGTTCGCCGCGCTCGCGGTCCTGGTCCTCGCCGCCGCTACGCTCGGGCGCCCCGCCGAGGCGCAGATCTTCCGCGTCCCCGGCGGGGGACTCTCGACCCGACCGCCGTACTACGTGGCGTTCTCGGTCGGCCTCCTCCAGACGCAGGACCGGTTCGACGGGACGGAGGGCGACCTCTGGCTGCTCGGCGATGGCGTGAACTACCGGCTCTCGCTCGAACGGGGCGTGACCGCGGGCGCGCTCGGCCTGACGGTCAACCTCGCGCGGATCTCGATGGCGCGCGCGAGCCGGCCCGGCTCCGACGGCGACATCCAACTCCGGCAGTACCTCGTGACGTTCCGCACGCCCGAGACCGACGGCTTCTTCCAAGTGATCGAGGCCGGCACGGGACTCTCGCAGTGGACCTCGTACTCGGGTACCGATGTACTGACCGATGAGGAGCGCAAGGCGCGCAACGCGTTCACGATCCAAGTCGGGTACGGGTTCGGCTTCCGCCTCGGCCGTCGCTCCGCGATCACGCTCGTGCAGGACTACGCCTGGCTCATCGGATCGAAGGACGGATTGCCGGCCGGCACCTCGCGGTCGGTGCAGCAGTCGACGACGCGACTCGGCGCGCGACTGCGGTTCTAGGACTCGAGCGAAGGAGAGAGGGGATGGCGTTCTCGATGACGACGGCGCGTCGCCCCATCGCCGCGGCGATGGGCCTCGCGTTCGCGATGACTTCGTGCAGCACGCTCAAGCCCTCGCCGCGATCAGCGCCCCGCGATGGCGTGCCGACGGCGGTACCGGCGTCGATCCCACCGCAACCGATCCCGCAGCCCGGCACCGACGCGCGGTACTCGGGGACGTTCGCCGGCGGCTGGCGCTTCCCCGACAAGCGCGAGGCGGCGTTCGGCGCGACGACGATGGTCTCGAGCAACTCCGACCTCGCGAGCGAGGCGGGCGTCGAGATCCTCCGGCAGGGCGGCAACGCGATGGATGCCGCGGTCGCGGTCGGGTTCGCGCTCGCGGTGACGTATCCGTTCGCCGGCAACCTCGGCGGCGGCGGATTCATGACGATCCGCATGGCCGATGGCCGCACCGCGACGCTCGACTATCGCGAAGTCGCGCCGCTCGCCGCGACGCGCGACATGTTCGTCGACGAGAACGGCAAGCTCACCGACAAGAGCGTGGTCGGGCATCTCGCGAGCGGCGTGCCGGGCGCGGTCGCGGGGATGAACGCGGCGCTCGAGCGGTTCGGCACGATGTCGCTCGCGCAGGTCATCCAGCCGGCGATCCGCCTCGCGCGCGATGGGTTCGCCGTCGACAGCTCGCTCTTCCGGTCGTTGCGCGGCGCGCAGGAGCGGCTCTGCCAGTTCGAGGGATGCGCGACGTTCTATCCGAATGGTGCCGCGCCGGAGCCGGGCACGACGCTGCGCCAACCCGACCTCGCGCGGTCGCTCCAGCTCATCGCCGAGCAGGGGACGCGCGCATTCTATGAAGGGGCGATCGCCGATTCGCTCGTCGCCGAGATGCAGCGCGGCGGCGGCATCATCACGAAGGAGGATCTCCGCCGCTACGAGCCGAAATGGCGCGAGCCGGTGATCTCGACGTATCGCGGGCACACGCTCATCACGATGCCGCCGGCGAGCTCGGGTGGCATCACGATGACGGAGTCGTTCAACATCCTCGAGACGTTCGCGCCGCTGCCGCCGTTCGGCAGCACGAAGTACGTGCACCTGCTGGCCGAGACGTTCCGGCGCACGTTCCAGGACCGCAACGCGAAGCTCGCCGACGCCGACTTCGTGCCGGTGCCACGCGAGGAGCTCACGAGCAAGACGTACGCGCGGGCGCTCGCGCGGCAGATTGACCTCACGAAGGCAAGCGTGACGCCGGCGTTCGACGCGACGCGCGAGCCGGAGCACACGACGCATTACTCGGTCGTCGATGGCGCCGGCAACGCCGTCGCGACGACGACGACGATCAACGGCGGCTACGGCAGCGCGGTGTGGGTGCGTGGCGCCGGCTTCTTCATGAACAACGAGATGGATGACTTCGCCGCGCAGCCGGGGACGCCGAACATGTTCGGCCTCGTGCAGGGCGAGGTGAACGCCGTCCAGCCCGGCAAGCGCATGCGCAGCCGGATGTCACCGACGATCGTGCTCGTCCAGCAGGGGCAGGTGCTGCTCGTGGTGGGAGCCGCCGGCGGCCCGACGATCATCACGGCGGTGAGCCAGGTGATCCTGAACGTGATCGAGCACAAGATGACGCTGGCCGACGCGATGCGGGCCCCGCGAATGCATCACCAGGCATTGCCGGATGCGATACGCATGGAGTCGGTGGGGTTCAATCCCGCGGTGCTGGATTCGCTGCGGGTCATGGGGCACGACCTGCAGCTCCAGCAGGGAATCGCGAATGTGAATGCCGTGATGCGGGTTTCCGGCGGGTGGCATGGGGTTCGTGAGCCGCGAGGGGCTGGGCTTGCTGTCGGATACTGAATGCGGGCTTCGGTGCTGGATGAGGGACGAGAGGAGCCCACGGCGGCA
>CAYSAR010000010.1:0-13429 GCA_964428985.1 uncultured Gemmatimonadaceae bacterium
GGCGCGGCATCGCGCTCGAGCTCGGCGCCGCCGGCGCGACCGTCTACTGCGCCGGTCGCAGCGTGCGTGGCGGCCCGCCACCCGCCGACGGCGCGCCCGGCACGATCGACGACACCGCCGACGAGGTCACCGCGCGCGGAGGACGCGGCGTCGCCGTGCGAACCGACTGCACCGACGCCGCCGCGGTCGCGGCGCTGTTCGCGCGCGTCGCCGCCGAGCAGCGAGGGACACTCGACGTCCTGGCGAACGCCGTCTGGGGCGGGCATGACCAGCCCGATGCGCTCTCCGACTGGGGGAAGCCGTTCTGGGAGCTCGGCCCCGAGACGTGGGACCTGCACATGGACGCCGGACCACGGGCCTACTTCCTCGCCGCCCGCGAAGCGATGCGCCTCATGGCCCCACGCAAGCGCGGCGTCATCGTCGGCGTCACCGATGGCTTCCTCGACGGCACGCCGGAGTCGGTGCTCGACGGTCGCGAGTCCGGCGCCTATTCCGGCGCGCTGCTCTGGGACCTCGGCCACGTGACCATCAACCGACTCCTCGCGACGATGGCGCAGGACGTCCGCAAGGCGAAGGTCGCCGTCATCACGCTCATGCCGGGGTTCATGCGCACCGAGCGCGTCGAGAAGTCGATGACGTCCGACGAGGTGCGACGGCGGTTCCGGTACGACCTCAGCGAGACGACGGCATACATCGGACGTGCGGTGGTCGCGCTCGCCCGCGATCGCGGCGCGCTCAAGAAGTCAGGGCGCATCCACTTCGTGGCGGATCTCGCGAAGGAGTATGGGTTCACGGATGTCGATGGCCGATGGGTGCCACGGTTCGCACCTTGACTGCGGCTGGGAGGGGGGCGCCGAGGACCGCGAGGTCTGCCGGTGAGCCGACGAACCTGCCGTATCGCTCGGCGGATGGCGCCAGCGCTCGCCCGAGTGCGGTGCGGTCCCGCTTCGTGAGTCGATCGAAGGGCGCGACCTCGATTCGCACCGCTTCCTTCGCGAACTCGCGCGTCCAGGTGCCGAGCACGCGGCCGTCGATGACGTAGACATGCAAGACCGCGTTCCCGGCGCCGACGATCGACCCGCCATGCGCGGCGGTGACGATCATCGACCGGTCGCGGTAGCCGTTCACATACTCATCGAAGACCGAGAGGAGATGGCCGCGGCGCGAGGGCGGGATCCCACGGCCGCGCGGCGGGTCGTGTGCTCCGGCCGCGGCGTACCGGCGGACGCCCTCGCGTTCGCGCATCTCGAGCGCGCCACCGGCCGCCTCGAGCGCGAGTCGCGCGGCGCGCGCGGCGTCGCGACTCGTCAACGTCGCCCAACGCGCGAGGTCGATGGCGGTCGCCGGACCATGGCCGATGAAGTAGCGTGTCGCGAGCCGGACGAGCCCGTCGTCGTGCGTCCGTGGCGGTTCACTGCCCTGCCCGGCGCGCGGCGCGCGCTCGTCCATCAAGCCGTAGGTGAACTGTTTGCCTCGCCGCGGGCCGCTGACCATGAGGCCCTCGAGCTCTGCCTGCATCGCGATGTACGTGAGGCGCTGGCCGCTCGCATCCTTGATGCGTTCGCGACCGAGTGCCTCGCCGAGTTCCTCGCGCGTGCGCCATCGACCGCCTTCGAGCTCGCGGGCGATGATCTCGAGCGCCTTCGCGAGCGTGCGCGCATCGAGCCCGAGCTTGCGCGCCATCGGCGCGTTCCGTGCGAGGACGCGCGGCGACGTCGCGGCGAGGAGCCATCGGATGTCCTCCGGCAGCACGAAGTGCCACGTCGGCCGCAGCACGTGCGTGCGGAGGATGCGGCCGGCGTCGAGTTCGCGTTCGAGCGTGGACGCGGTCGGAGGATCGGCAAGTCGCAGCGCGACCGACCACTTGCCGCCGATGTAGTCCTGCGACTGCACGGCAAGCTGCTGGCGCATGATGTCGGTCGCGGTCCCCGCGAGCGGGCGCGTGAGTCCTTGCGTGTGAAGCCGCGCGCGGGCGACCGCGAGCGCGTCGGCGCTGAATGCGTAAGGGGACATGGGCGCCTATACTACCTCCCATGCGCGCCCACACGCACTACCTCTGGTTCCAGACGAAGAAGCGGCAGGAGATCATCGACATCACGGCGGAGGTCGAGACCCAACTCGCCGCGAGTGGCATCTCGGAGGGCTTCGCGCTCGTCTCGGCGATGCACATCTCGGCCTCGGTCTTCGTGAACGATCACGAATCGGGACTCTGGCACGACATCCTCGAGTGGCTCGACGGCACGATCGCGCCCTGGGATCCGGATCGGTACCGGCACAACCAGACCGGCGAAGACAACGCCGCCGCGCATCTGCGATCGCTGACGGTCGGGCATGAGGTGATCGTGCCGATCACGGCGGGGAAGCTCGACCTGGGACCGTGGCAGAGGGTGTTCTACGGCGAGTGGGACGGGCAGCGACGCAAGCGAGTGATCATCAAGATCCTCGGTTCATGAGTGCGGGCTGCTGGATAAGGGAGACTGCAGCGGCGGGCCGCGATACGGGGGTCGTTGCTGGATGCTTGCTACGGAGGGGAGGCTTGGGCAGCGAAACCGCTGCGTGATGCTTGGGCTGGGGATCGCTTCTTACCCAAGCATTCAGCACCGGTTTCCCTCCCCGAGCATCGTCTTCCCGCACCCGGCATCCCTACCTCCCCCGCGAACCCCGTACCGGGGTAGCCCTTCCCCGCATCGCCGACTCGCGGAACGAAGAGGGAGAGACCCCGACCGCCCGTTTGAACGCGCGGCTGAATGCCGCCTCGGAGGCATAGCCGTATCGCGTGCCGATCGCGGCGACCTTGTCGCTGTCGCGCGCGAGGGCGTCGGCGGCGAGCCGCAGTCGCCAGCGCGTCAGGTACTGCTTTGGCGGCATGCCGACGGCGGCCGTGAATCGCTCAGCGATCACCGTGCGCGAGGCGGCGACCTCGCGGACGAGCAAGGGCAATGTCCAGGGATGCGCGGGACGCTCATGGAAGCACGCGAGCACGCGACCGACGACGGGATCGCGCAGCGCCGCGACCCAGCTCGCGCCGGTCGTGCCGTTCCCACTCACGTGCTGCGCGTGCTGGCGTAGCACCTCGACGAGCATGAGCTCGGCGATGCGCGTGAGCACCGAGTCGCTGCCGGCGCGCGATGTCGTCGATTCGGCGACCGCCCGGAGCGGGAACGCGGAGAGCCATCCGCCTGCGGCGCCAGGTGCGTGCATGAGGCTCGGGAGCGAGTCGAGCAGCGGATTGAACGGGCCGGCCTCCACGCCGAGGAAGCCGCACACGATCGTCGCCGTCACGCGCCCGCCGTTCCCGAGTCGCATCGTCTGAGCGTAGCGCGCCGGTTCAGCGCCTGGCATCGAGGGATCCGGCAGGTGCTCGGCATCGCTTCCGAGCCGGTGCGCGTGACCGTGCGGGAGGAGGATGACGTCGCCAGCGTCGACCCTGACCGGCGGCGCCCCGTCTACCGCCGCAAACACGTTCCCTGAGGTGACCGCATGGAAGGGGATGAGCAGCCCCGCCTCCGGCATCACGCGCGCCTTCAGCTCGTGCGACGCGCGCGCGGCGACCGCCCAAGGCTCGGCCGCCTCGATCAGATAGAAGTACGCGCCGGTGACGCGCACCGCGCGCAGGGCATCGGACAGTGGATCCACGCCCGAGGTGCGACGGAATGGTCGCGCGCACGACACGCAACGCGACACCATCGGTCACGCCTCCGGACGCGCGGACAAGCGGCGCGCACGCTCGGCAAGGCGCGACGCGCATCGCAGGATGCGCAGTGGGAGTCGGACACCGCGCCAACCCACAAGGAGCACCGACGATGACGTCCGCGACCTTCCCGATCTCCAACGACCTGCTTGGCGACCCCGCGATCGACCGTGCGCGCCGCATCTGGGGGGCCGGTGACTACGATCGCATCTCCGCCGGCTTCCGTGAGGAAGCGGAGGCCTTCGTCGCGCGCCGCGGGCTCAAGCGAGGGATGCGCGTGCTCGACGCCGCCTGTGGCTCCGGCAACCTCACGGTCCCGGCCGCGCGCACCGGCGCGAGCGTCACGGGGATCGACCTCGTGCCGCAGCTGCTCACTGCGACGCTCAAGTGGGCGGGGCGCGAGCGCCTCGACGTGACGCTGGACGAAGGCACGGTCGAGCGTCTCCCCTACGGCGACGCCGAGTTCGACGTCGTGCTCTCGATGTTCGGCCTCATGTTCGCGGCGCGGCCCGACGCCGTGATGCGCGAGCTCGTCCGCGTCACGAAGCCGGGCGGCACCGTGGCGCTCGCGAACTGGACGCGCGGCGGCTTCATCGGTCGCATGTTCGCGTTGCACACCGGCATGGTCCCGCCGCCGTCGGGCGTGCCGAGCCCGCTGCTCTGGGGCGACGAGGCGGTCCTGCATGAGCGGTTCGAGCATCGCGACTGGACACGCGTGACGGTCGAGCGGCGCACGCTGACCTTCCGCTACGCGCTCACGCCCGCCGGCACGGCCGAGCTCTTCCGCAGCAGCTACGGCCCGACGGTGCGCACGTATGAGGCGCTCGACGAGGACCGGCGCGCCGCCTTCGGCGCGGCGATGGCCGAGCACTGGATCCGCGGGAATCGCGCCCAGGGGCAGGTCACGGTCGCCGACGCCGAGTACGTCGAGGTCGTGGCCGTGCGACGCCAAGGATGAACGGCATCGGACTTGGTGGCGGTTCCGCGTGAACCGTACGCGGACGCGGGGGTATCGCGGCACATCACCCATCGCATCGTCGTCCGCCGAACCGGCGGAGGTCCACCATGTCCAGTTCGATCTCGCCCACGCGCGATGCCCGGTCGTCGCGCGGTTGGGCTGATCTCCTCGCGATCATGACCGGGCTCGCGCTCATCGCGCTCTCGATCTGGCCGAGCGGCGCCACCGCCGGCGACGACGCCGAGCTGCAACTCGGCCAACCCGACATCGCCTATGTCGTGCGCATCGCGGCGGGGATCATGGCGGTGTTCGCCGTCTTCATCGCGCAGCGATGGCGCAACCGCAACACGGGACGCGTGCTGCTCATCGCGGCGGCCATCGCGCTCGTCGCGCTGCTCGCCGCATCACGCGACTTCGGCGCGCGCTCGCTCTTCCAGACGCTCGTGCCGGCCGCGCTGCTCGGCCTTGCCGCGACGGCGGTGGGCCCGCTGCCGGCCGATCCCGGCCGACCGCGGGCCCGCTGAGTTCACCCGACGCGCGTGGGTTCCCGATCGCGCGCCATCGCCGCATCGACGCTCGCCGGCCCCGCGCCCGCCGCGGCGAAGTAGAGGAAGATGAACGAGTAGAGCATCACGAGCTCACCGCGGTTCGACCACCACCAGATGCTCCCGGCGCCGCTCGCGTGCATCCAGAAGTAGGCGACGGCCATCTCGCCCGACGCGATGAACGCCGCCCATCGCGTGAAGAGCCCGATGACGATCAGCGCGCCGGCGATCAGCTCGATCGTGCCCGCCGCGCCGAAGCGCGTCATGAGGTCGACGGTGCCGCCGTCCGGTCCCATGCCACCGAACCACCCGAGGAGCTTCTGCCCGCCATGCGTGAAGAACGCGGCGCCCGCGATGATGCGCAGTAGCGCGTGCGCTGCCGGCGTGAATCGATCGGGGATGGGTTGGATCATCATCGTCCTCGAGGTGTGGGTTCCACGCAACGATACTACAGCGAGGCGGTTCCCGCGCGGAACCGCACGGGATTGAACGCGGTCACCGCCGAGCCGGTCGCGACGAACGCCGAGACCGGGCGGCCGAGCAGCGCCGGCGCGAGCTTCGCCGCGCCGGCATCGACCTGCACCGAGACGTCATCGACAGGCCAGACCTTCCAGGGCGGATGCTCGACCTGGAACTCGAGCGTCGAGCCGTCGGGCTGGCGCGTGTAGTTCCAGAGGCGATACGCGAGGAAGTCGGTCTCGGAGCCCAGCGCGGGGAGCTTCGGCTCGCGCTTCGTGACCGTCGCCATGCGGTACCACCGCGTGTCGATGCGCCAAGCGTACTCGATGCGACCGGCCGCGTCGAAGCCGCCGTACGGCACGTCGCTGCGGAGGGCCGCGGACTCGTACGGCTCATGGAACGCGAGCTGCGCCGCGAGTGCGAGCACGCCTTGCGGCACGAGCTCGCGCAGGAAGACGACGCCTGGGCGCGCCTTGCCGTCGGGCATCGTGCGGCGCACGTAGAAGCGCAGATTCACCTGGTCGAACGCGCCGAGGAACGGCACCGGCACGCCGAGCAGCTTCGTGCGGATGAACCGCAGCGCGACGAGACTGACGAACGCGCGCCCCTCGTGCAGGTCGAGCTCGACGCCCGGCGGCACGTGCGGCAGCAGGTGCTCGGGTCGCGCTTCGTAGTTCACGAACAACAAGTGCCGCCAGGCGGCGCTGAGGAACGGCGATCGGGGCTCGGCGGCGCGTCCGGCGATGCCGCGCGGCGGTGTGGCGATGGTCGCGGAGGACAATGCGGACCTCCAAGGTTGGTCACTCGCCCTTGGTAGGACCGCCGCTGTCCGCCCACGGTTCCGTGCGCGCCGTCAGCCGTCGGCCGGCACACGCATCGGTCGCTCGAGATGGAACATCACGTCCGGCGTGACATGCGCCCACTCGCTGCGTCCCATGCGCGCCGCGGGATGGATCAGCGCCGTGTCGGGCAGGCCATCGGCGGAGAGCACGTCGTCGCGGACATGGAGCAGCAGCACCTCGCAGATCACCCAAGTCGCGTGCTGCGGCCCGCTGCCGTGCGGGACGATCTCGAACACGCGGCACTCGAGGCTCGCCGGCGACTCGGCGACACGTGGCGGCGCGACGAGCTCCGACGGCGCGCGCGTGAACCCGCTCACGGCGAACTCGTCGATCGCCTCGGGCCAGGGCGCCGAGGCGCGATTCACTTGTTCGGCCATCGCGCGCGCGACGATGTTGATCGTGCACTCGCGCGTCGCGCGTACGTTCACGAGCGTGTGCTTGGGCTCACCGTGGCGGTCGGCGATCGGACAGAAAGCGACCGACTGCGGGTTGCCGCCGCCCATCGCGAAGAAAGAGAACGGCGCCAGGTTGCCGACGCCGGCGGCGGAGAGCGTCGAGACGAACGCGATCGGCCGCGGCGCGATGACCGGCGTGAGCCAGCGCTGTCGTTCGTGCGGGGCGAGGTCGGCCATGAGGAGGCGCACGGAGGCAATCTATCGAGCGGGCCCCCGCGCGCGCCCGTCACGCCAGCACGGACCCGGAGTAGCGCAACACGGCATGCACGTGACAGGCGCTGCCGGCGATGACGAACAGGTGCCACGCCGCGTGCGCGAAGCGCCACCGCCAATCGAGCACATAGAAGACGACGCCACCCGTATAGAAGAGCCCGCCAGCGAGGAGCCAGAGCACGCCGGCGAGCGAGACATGATCGAGGATCGGCTCGACGAGCAGCGCACCGAGCCAGCCCATGCCGACGTAGAGCACCGTCGAGAGGCGCGGATAGCGGAAGCCGACGCGCAGCTTCGCGACGACGCCGACGATCGCGAGCGTCCACATCGAGATGAGCAGCGTCCATCCCCACGGCCCGCGCAACGCACCGAACGCGAACGGCGTGTACGTGCCGGCGATCAGCAGGTAGATCGCGGCGTGATCGGCGAGGCGGAACGCGACCTTCCAGCGACACCGCGGCAGCGCGTGATAGACGGTCGACGCGAGATAAAGCAGCACGAGCGTGACGCCGAACGTCGCGCTGCCGAGGAGATGCAGGCGGTCACGGAAGCCACTCGCCGCGGTGATGAGCACGGGCAATAACGCGAGCGAGGCGAGGAGGCCAGCGCCATGGATGATGCAGTTCGCGAGTTCCTCGCCTCGCGTCTGGTGTCGAACGATGCACTCCTCGGTGTCCACTCCCTGCTCCGGTCGGGTCTACCGGTGCATACCCGCGAGTCGCGTTCACCCGCTGATGCGTCGACGCACCGCGCGCGAGGCCTCACGACGTCGGAGGCGAGAAGGAGTCCCCGCCCTCGAGCCACGAGTACTGGTACTTCGGATCCTCGTACGGCAGGATCGCCTTCGCGATCTTGAGGGGCCGGAACGAATCCATCATCACGGCGAGCTCGTTCGTGTGCGTCTGCCCGATGCTCGCCTCGGCCCGCCCCGGATGCGGCCCGTGCGGGATGCCGTCGGGATGGTGCGTGATCGACCCGTACTCGATCCCCTTCCGGCTCATGAACTCGCTCGACGCATAGAACAGCACTTCGTCCGAGTCGACGTTCGAGTGGTTGTACGGCGCCGGGATCGCCTCCGGATGGAAGTCGTACGGCCGCGGGCAGAACGAGCAGATCACGAACCCATCGCCCTGGAACGTCTGGTGCACCGGCGGCGGTTGGTGCACGCGCCCCACGATCGGCTCGAAGTCGTGGATGTTGAACGCCCACGGATAGAACATCCCGTCCCATCCGACGACGTCGCAGGGATGGTGGTCGAGCGTGAACTCGGTCAGGCCATTGTACTGCTTGATGATGATGCGGTGGTCGCCCTTCTCCTCGTGCGTCTTGAGCTCGCGCGGGATGCGGATGTCGCGCTCGCTGTACGGCGCGCCCTCGAGGAACTGCCCGTACTTGTTCAGGTAGCGGGATGGCGGCCGCACGTAGCCGCGGCTCTCCATGATCAGGAGCTTCGCCGGTTTCGTGAAGTGGTAGCGATGGAGGATGTGCCGATGGATGACGAGGTAGTCGCCCGGCTTGATCGGCAGGTCTCCGTACTGCGTCTCGAGCGTGCCCTCGCCCTCGGCGACGTACACGACCTCATCGCCCTGCGCGTTGCGGTAGAAGTGCTCGTCCTCCCGGTCCGGCGCCGCATAGAGCATCGCGATGTCGGCGTTGAAGAGGATCGGCGTGCGGTCGAGCGTCGGGCTGCCGCCGCGCGCGATCGGCGCGGTGCGGAAGTGACGGTGGCGCAGCGTCTGGTCGGGATCGGCCTCGTACTTCCAATCGCGCAGCCGCTTCACCGCCTTCACCGTCGTCGGCGGATGCACGTGGTAGAGCAGCGACGCCGGCCCGGTGAAGCCCTCGATGCCGACGAGCTGCTCCGAGTAGAGCCCGCCATCGGGCCGGCGGAACGCGATGTGTCGCTTGCGCGGGATGCGTCCGAGCGTGTGGTACGGGGGCATCAGAGGTTGCCCCGGCGCGCCTGCTCGCGCTCGATGCTCTCGAAGAGCGCCTTGAAGTTCCCCGCCCCGAAGCTCTTCGCGCCCTTGCGCTGGATGATCTCGTAGAAGAGGGTCGGCCGGTCCTGCGCCGGCTTCGTGAAGATCTGGAGCAGGTAGCCTTCGTCATCGCGGTCGACGAGGATCCCGAGCTCGGCGAGCGGCGCGATGTCCTCGTCGATCTTGCCGACGCGGTCGAGCACCGTCTCGTAGTACGCGCGCGGAATCGACAGGAATTCCACGCCGCGGCTCTTGAGCGCCCGCACCGTCGTGATGATGTCGTCCGTCGCCACGGCGATGTGCTGCACGCCGGGGCCGCGGTAGAAGTCGAGGTACTCCTCGATCTGCGACTTCTTCTTGCCCTGCGCCGGCTCGTTGATCGGGAACTTGATGCGGCCGTTGCCGTTCGACATCACCTTCGACATCAGCGCCGAGTACTCGGTGCTGATCGTCTTGTCGTCGAAGGACAGCAGGTTGAAGAAACCGAGCACGTTCGAGTAGAACTCGACCCAGTGGTTCATCTTGCCGAGCTCGACGTTGCCGACGCAGTGGTCGACGTACTTGAGCCCGACGCCGGCGGGTTGGAACGGCGACTCGCCCGGCACGTAGCCCGGCATGAAGAGGCCCTTGTAGTTCCGCCGCTCGACGATCGAGTGGATGGTGTCGCCGTAGGTGCGGATGCCGGCGATGACGATCTCGCCGTGGTCGTCCTTGAGCACGGTCGGCTCCTGCACGCTGACGGCGCCGCGCTCGATCGCCTTCTTGTGCGCGTCGCGGCAGTCATCGACCCAGAAGGCCATGTCGCGCACGCCGTCGCCGTGCAGGGCGACGTGCTTCGCGATCTCGCCTTCGGGGCCGAGCGCGGTCGTGAGGACGAAGCGGATCTTGTCCTGCTCGAGCACGTAGCTCGCGCGGTCGCGGACGCCGGTCTCGGGTCCGCGGTAGGCGACGAGCTTGAACCCCATCGCCGCGCGATAGTAGAGCGCGGACTGCTTCGCGTTCCCGACCCAGAACTCGATGTAGTCGGTGCCGTTGATCGGGAAGGTGTCGTGGGGCTCGGCGGAGGGCTTGGGGGCGACGGTCGTGGTCATTTTGTGAGGAAGAGAGCAGGTGGCAGGTGGCAGTGGGCGGTCAGGGCGATGCGGGATCGCGTTGCTCCTCTGCTCTTACTGCCCTCTCGCTCCCGTCCTGGCCGTCGTCCACCAGCGACCCCAGACGTTGCCGGACGCCCAATCCGTTGGTCTCATCGTCACTCCGGTGCTTGGCTGCACCCTCATTATACCGCGATGCGGAGGACAACGGTGCGGAGTGCCGGGGGGAGGCAGTCCCCGCATCGAGCATCTCAGCGAAGGCGAACGAGCCGTCCTTTCCTCTTCACGAGATTCTTGTAATCCCACCGGATCTCGCGGGCCTTGCGCAGCCACCGCTTCACGACCGTCGGCTGGATCTCCTCCACCGACGCATACGTGATCGACGGATCCTTGAACTTCCCGGTTCCCGCCTTGAGTCCCGGCTCGTCGAAGCTCGCACCGCTCCAGAACATCAACCGCACCCCGTCCTTCAGGACGGAGTACCCCACCGTCGGATTCTCATCGAGGAACCAGACGGGGTGTGCATGCCAGATCTTCGACTGGGCTTCCGGGAGGCCGGCGTCAATGAGTTCGCGCAGCCGCTCACAGATCGCGCGGTTCGGGCGTGACTGGGCGGCGTGGTACGCGACGATATCCTTGGCGGAAGTCATGCCCTGAAGATACGCGCCAACCGTCAGCGCACGAGCGGCGCTCCCGCGGGGCTGGCCCGCCGATCCGATGCCGTCGCCGCGACGAGGAGCGCGAGTCCGGTGAACGCGACGGCGACGCTCAGGCTCGTGGCGAGCCCGCGTACCCGTTGCGGCGTCCCGCCTGCGAGCAGCAGTGGCACGTGCAAGGTACTGACGTAGATCGCGTACTGGAGCGCCGTCATCAGCGCCGCGACCTTCACGAGCCGTCCACTGAGGATCGCGACCCCCGCGGCGATCTTCGTCGCGCCGGTGAGGTACGCGAGGAAGAGGGGGAACGGATAGAAGGCGGGGATCAGCCGCGCGGTGCCTGGCCCGTACCAGAGATGCAGGATGCCGAACACGGGCAACGCGAGGCCGATCAGTAGGTGGCCTTCGGTGATCCGGCGGCTGCGGACCTCCGGCCTCGCGGCCGTGCCGGCCAGGATCCACGCCGCGCCGCACATCGCGACATCCTCGAACGTGCGGACCCACCACGGAGACACCAGCGTCTCCGGGTAGTGGAACGCCGACGGGACCTGTAGGAAGAGCACCCAACTTGCGAGGAAGGCGGCGACGGTCATCCCCATGACGCGTCGGCGCTGATCGAACAGAAGGAGCGCCCCGCACCCGACGAGGAAGAACGCGCTCACGATCGCCAGCGTCTCATAGCCGGGCGTCGACGGCGGCACGATCAGCTCGACGGGCTGGAGATTGTGGGTAAAGTCGCGGAAGTGGAGACCGACGATGCCGAAGCCGATGATGGCGAGGGCGAAGATGATCCGTCCGAGCGCGAGCATCACCGCCGCCGAGCGTCCGTCGCGATCCAGTTCGGGATCCACGTGCGCCCGTGGTCGCCGGAGTACGACTGCTCGAATCGGATGGAGTCAGCGGTGATCGGCTGAATCACGAAGCGCACGAGCACCGCGCGCCCCTCGTGCTCCTCAAGTCCGATGAACTCGCCGCGCCCGTCGCGGAAGGCGCCGCGCACCGGTGGCGAGAGCGCGCCCGAGCGCCCGCTCGCGAAGTTGAGGCTCCATTCGCGCGCCTGCGCGTCGTAGAGCCGCAGGTTCATGCCGGTGATGCGACCACTCGGCCCGCTCACATCGAGCTCCACGACGTTCGCGCGCCCGCCAAGCAACGCCGAGACGACCGACGTGCCGGAGTACTCGATCCATGTCGCCGTGCTGTCGAGCGGCGCGCGGTACATCAGGTGCGTGTGCCACGTTCCGAGCTCGAAATCGAAATCGCGCTGGCCGTCGCGCACGGGAGCGGTCTCGGTGCGTACCTGCGCATCGACGGGACCCGCAAACGCGACGAGCGCGGCGACGACCAGCGCTCGGCACGTGAACTGGCTACGGGTATGGGTCGGCATGCGATCTCCTCCGGGGTTGGACGGCGGAACCTCGCCAGCCTGCGGGCTGGCCTCTATATCCACTTGGCGCGCGTCGCACATGCCCACTCGCGACCGGGCAATGGCGCTGCGAAGGATTCGCCGAGTGGCGATGGCGCTGGCGGCCCAGCGACTAGAGCATGGGAGAGTGTCGGTCGCCCCACCTCTCTCTCGCCCCCTCGATGAAACGGAGACTGTTCCTCGTCATGTCCAGTGCCGCCGCGCTGATCCTCGCCCTGCACGCCGCACGGTCACAAGACCGCGCTGACATCCCTACCGAGTTGACCGACGCGATGCGGGAGTTCGATCGCGCCCAAGTCGCCGCTGACACGGCGACGCTCGCTCGGCTCGTCACTGACGACTACGTACTGGTCAATTCCGACGCGACGGTCGATCGCAAACCGAAGTACCTCTCGGATTTCCTCTTGCCGGGCCTCCGCATGGAGCCGTATGAGATCGTCGACCGCATCGAGAAGCCGCTCGGCGACGTTGCGGTGATCTTCGGCCTCCAGCGCCTGTCATGGATCCAGGACGACGTTCGACATCAGAGGACACTGCGCATCGTGCACGTCTGGACGAAGCGCACCGGTCGCTGGCAGGTCACGCACACGCAGCTGACACGCGTCCCGGAGGAGTGACGCGATCAGCGAGGCGTCAGTCTCAGCAATCGGCCGGCCTCCTCCGTGTCACCGTCCTCCAATATCCAGATCGCGCCATCCGGCCCTTGCTCGATCTCGCGGAGACGATTGCCCATCGGGAACCGCTCGACCTCGCAGATCTCACGGAACGCCAGTGGGCACGCGAAGGACACGCGGATCAGCGCGCGGGACGTCAGGCCGGTGATCAGCGCCGAGCCCCTCCAGTCGGGGAACATCGCGCCGGTGTAGATGATCAGGCTGGAGGGCGAGATCACCGGATTCCAGTAGGTCTCCGGGGCGCGGAGGTCGGGCCGGGTGTCGTGCCCAGGGATGCCGGGGCCCCGATAGTGATCGCCGTACGAGACGAGCGGCCAGCCGTAGTTCTTCCCCTTCTCGATCCGCTGGAACTCATCACCGCCCGTCGGGCCCATCTCCACTTCCCAGAGCGCGCCCGCTTCGTCGAACGCAATGCCGACGAGGCTGCGGTGTCCGTAGGACCA
>CAYSAR010000010.1:13439-23659 GCA_964428985.1 uncultured Gemmatimonadaceae bacterium
CCTCGTCATACATCGGGTTGCCTGGCGCCGCCTTCCCATCGAGCGTCAGGCGCAACACCGCGCCAAGATTGTTACGCGTGTCCTGAGCGGACTCCGGGATCCAGCGATCGCCCGATGTCAGGTAGAGGTGCTGACCGTCCGGCGCGAAGGCCATGCGAAACGAGTAGTGCCGCTCCTGCGCCACCTTCGGCGTCTGCCGCCAGAGCACTTCGAACCCGTCGAGCCGCATGTTGGCGAGATCGAGCTTGCCACGCCCCATCGCCGCGCCGCGAGTCCCACCTTCACCCGCCTCGGCCCATGTCAGATACACAAGGCCAGTGCGGGCGAAGTCCGGGTGCAGCACGACGTCACCAAGCCCGCCGTGGACGCCGTACTCGACGGCGGGTACGCCCGCGATGGCATCCGACACCTGACCCTCCTGCGTCACCCGATGCAGGCTACCGCGTCTGTCCGTCACCAGCATCGATCCGTCAGGCAGGAAGGTGAGGGCCCACGGTTCGCGAAGGTCAGCGACGACCTCGGCCTCGAACGGCGGACGGAGATCGAGAGAACGGCCCGGTGCCGCCGTCTCGTCAGGCTCCGCCGCGCAGCCAGCGAGCGCCGCCGTCAACAGGATCGGCGCGAGCGTGAGACGCGTGGCGATGCGTCCACCCAAGCGCCGAGCGTCTCGCTCCTTCGGTGCGAACATCGGTTCCTCGTTCTCGATCGGTGTCGAATCTGTCGCGGTGAACCGGAAAAAACTGGGCATCGGGCGCGCCGCCCACGATAGCCACGTCGCGATCGCCCGCGATCACCACTGGCGGCGCTTCGGCGTCAACGCGCCATGTCGCGCAGCACCTCTCCCAGCGTCCGCGTCGCCTGCATGAGCGTCGGACGGTCGAAGCCGGCGAACCCGAGGAGCAGACCCGGACGGACACGACGCGTGGCGTAGCAGCTGGAGAGCGCGGTCGCGACAAGGCCGCGGGCGCGCATGCGCGCGACGACCTCCACGTCGTCCACGCCGCGCGGGAGCCACGTCGCCGCGTGCAGTCCCGCCTCGGCATTGTGGAGCGCGATCGCGTCGCCACAGTGGGTTGCCAAGCCCTCGACGAGCGTGTCGCGTCGCTCGCGATAGACCTGGCGCATGCGGCGCAGGTGCCGAGCGAAGTGCCCCTCGCGCATGAACGTCGCGAGCGCGAGCTGATAGAGCGTCGGCGAGAAGAGGTCGAGCGCCTCGCGCGCGGCGACGAACGCCTCGCGCAGTGTCGGCGGCACGATGAGGTAGCCGAGGCGGATCGATGGGAAGAGCACCTTGCTGAACGTCCCGACGTGGATGACGCGCCGTGCCGCTTCCTCACCCATGCCCTGCAGCGCGCCGAGCGGCCGACTCACGTAGCGGAACTCGCTGTCGTAGTCGTCCTCGACGATCCACGCGCCGCGCCGCGCGGCCCAGTCGACGAGGGCATAGCGCCGCGAGGCGGACATCGATCCACCGAGCGGATACTGGTGCGCCGGCGTGACGAACGCGCAGCGGACGTCCGTGCCACGCCGGTCGAGCGCCTCGACATCGAGTCCGTCCGCGTCGACCGGGATCGGTACCATGCGCGCACCGGCCGCCGCGAGCGCGAGCCGCGCGCCGGGATAGCCCGGATCCTCCACCGCGACGCGCTCGGCGTGGCGCACGAGGACCGCCGCGCACAGGCGAAGCGCCGCCTGCGAGCCCGACGTGATGATCACCTGGCTCGGGTCGCACTGGAGCGCACGCGCGACGCCAAGGTGTTCGGCGACCGCATCGCGCAGGCGCGGCAGCCCTGCCGGGTCGCCGTACGCCATGTGCGCGGGCGACAATCGCTTCGCGTGCTGCGCGACGATGCGGGCCCACGTCGCCTTCGGGAACTCGTCGAGCGCGGGAAGGCTCGTGCGGAACGGGGCGCGACCGCCCTCATCGCGCGCCTTGGGCGGCGCGGGCGCGACGCGTCGAACCGCACGCGACGCCGGCCGCCCGCGGCCGAGTGTCTCGGCCCGCAGGACGTCATCCGGGATCACCGAGGTGACGAAGCTCCCGGCGCCGACGCGTGCCTCGAGATAGCCCTCATGCTGGAGTTGCTGGTACGCCGCGAGCACCGGGAGGCGCGAGACGCCGAGCTCGAGCGCGAGGCTACGCGTCGACGGCAGGCGGCGGCCGGCGCGCAGGCGTCCCGAGACGATCGCGTCTCGGATGCCCTCGAAGACCTGCCGATGCAGCGGCTCGCGCCGACGGCGGTCGACATCGAGGAACGCGAACGAGAAGGCGTTAATGGTCATCCACCAGCGGGTCAGATTGGCGATGTCGCGAGTACCAATTCGCCGTGTAATGTCCGTCCCACATGCCGACCGGGACAAGGGACCTCACGAACTCCGCACACGTGCGCCGCGCGACGATGGCGGACCTCCCGCGCCTCACGCTGCTGTTCGAGGCGTATCGCGCCTTCTATCGCGTGCCGCCGAGCGAGGTCCGCGCGCGGAACTTCCTCGCGCAGCGCATCGCGCGCGGGGAGTCAGTGGTGTTTGTGGCGGAGGTCGCGGCGACGCCGCGCGACTGCGTCGGATTCGTCCAGCTGTACCCCTCGTTCTCCTCGCTCGCGCTGGGGCGCACCGAAATCCTCAATGACCTCTATGTCGAGCCGGCGCACCGGCGCGGCGGCATCGCGATGGCGCTCGTCAGCGCGGCGATCGCGCATGCGCGCAGCCGTGGTGCGACGCGGCTCGAACTCGCGACCGAGCACGGGAACGCCGGCGCGCTCGCGCTCTATCGCGCACTGGGCTTCGAGCCCGACTCGGGATTCGCGCGCCTCGCCCTGGAGCTCGCCTGAACCCCGATCAGTGGGCGGGGATGCGCACGCGGAACGGCTGACCGTCCACTCGTCCGGTGACGGCCGTGACGTCCTCGGCGACGAACGCGCGCCAATCGAATCGCACGTGGTGCTCCCTCGCGGCGACGGCAGCCGTCGCGTCGGCTCGTGCCTCGCCCTTGGCGTCCAAACGGACGGTGCCAGCGACCGTGACATCCTCGACGAATCGCGCTGCGACCATGGTGAGCGTTCGCGTCGATGGGTCCCATGCGACGGTGCCGCCGCGCAGGCCGGGTTCGGCGCCGGCGCGCGCCCCCCGCGCACGGTCGAGCGGATCCCGCCGCGCGACCGCGTCCTGCACGGTCGCGAAGACCGCGGCGACGAGGCGGCGGGCGCTCGGATCGAGGTCGTCCCCCTCCGGTTCGGGCAGGTCCGCACTTCGCCTCGGGAAGGTCCCGAGCGCGCGGAAGCTCTCGGCGTCACACGCGACCGATGCGTCACGCGGTTCCGCCACGCGCCCGCGCTCCTCGAGGAAGGCGCGCATGACGGCGCGCACGCATCCATTGTGTGGGGCCGGGCCCGCCGCCAACGCGTGGCCGCCGAACGGCACGCGAAGCAGCGTCGCGCGAGGAAAGCGGCGCAGGAAGCGCGCGACCTCGTCGGGACGGCGCGTGTCGAAGTCGCCCGACGCGACGAGGATCGGGATCGCCGGGTATGATGCATCCGGCGGGACCGGCGGGCTCGCGCGGGGCGTCGGCCAATGCAGACAGGGATCGACGAAGCCGAGGATGTCGGTGAAGTCGGCGCGCGCGAACGGGCGCCATGGGCGTGCGGACGCCTCGTAGCGCCGCAGCTGCTGTCGTCGCCGGTTCGACGAGGCGGCGCGCTCATACGGGAAGCGCGCATCGGCGCACACGATCGCCAGTAGGCCTCCGGCATCCTCGAGCGGGACGTCAGTGAACGATCCGAACCCGCGCGTGAGTCGGTGGAGTGGGTGCCGGTCGCCGGCGAGGTACGCCGCGGCCGCCGCCGCGACCTCCCGGACGCCCGACACATTGGCGCCTTGCAGCAGCGACGGCAGCGCACGAATGGGCACGGCGGAATCGGGACGGACGCGCAACCGCCACGTCAGGCGCTCGAGCAGCGTCGACGGGGACTCCTCCCGCGCGCGGCACGGCACCGACCGCTGGCACACGAACTCGACCACGTCGGGCCCGCGACGCATGGGGTGGCGCACGTAGCCATCGTCCCCGACGAGGACCATGCTGTCGAAGAACGCCGCATCGACCCGATCGGGATATCGCGCGAGATACGCGTGGAGGAAGACCGTCCCGTAGGAGTTGCCGTACAGCGTCACCGTCTCGATGCCCAGGGCCGAGCGGACCGCTTCGATGTCCGCGGCGACCTGATCGCTCGCATAGAACCGCACGGACGGACCGAGCGCGCGCGCACAGGCCGCGACGCCCGCGAAGTCGCTGAGTGCGACCGGCAGACAGCGGAGCGGCGACGACCGTCCGAGTCCTCGCGGATCGACCACGAGGAGGTTGTCGCGCTCGAGCGTGGGACCGAGGATGTCCCGGAGGCGCGTGGCGAACGGGATCGCCGCCGCCGGCCCGCCGAAATTCGCGAGGATGGTGCCGCGCGCAGGTCGCGTCGCGTCGGTCCGTGGCAGCCAGACGAACGCGACGTCGATCGAATCCGAGCGGGCCGCACCCCGATCGAGCGGGACACGCACGGTGCCCTCACAGCGCGTGACGGCGGCGGCGCATCTGTGCACTCCGCCGGCCGCGACCTCCTGCGACTCGACGGTGGCGACGAGAAGCGTCGCCGCGAGCGCGGCACGGGTCGTGGCCCGTCCCAGCGGTCGCGAACCGTTCAGACGCATGCGAGCAAGGCCTCCCAAGCGACGTCGACGTCGCGCCGCGAAGTCCGCCAATTGCAGAGCGCGGCCCGGATGGCCCTTCGGCCGTGATGGACCGTCGACGTCAGGAACGCGCCGCCGTGGCGCGTCAGGCGGTCGAGCAGCGTACTCGTGCGCTCGGGATGCGCGCGCAACGCGAAGCACACGACGTTGAGCGTGCAGGGGGCGAGGAGTTCGAACGTCCCGGAACGCTCGACCAACGACGCGAGGTGGCGCGCGAGCGCGCAGTCACGTTCGACGATCTCGCGGTACCCCGAGCGGCCGTAGGCCATCAACGTCATCCATGCGGGCAGTGCGCGCAGGCGGCGCGAGGTCTCGGGTGTCCGATTCATGAAGTCGACGACGTCCGACGCGTCGCGCAGGTACGCGGCGTGCGAATTGATGAACACCTGCCGCTGCAGCTCGGCGTGCCGGGTGAAGAGCACACCGCTGTCGTACGGCACGTTCAGCCACTTGTGCAGGTCGACCGCGACCGAGTCGGCCCCTCCGACGCCGCGCACGAGCGTGGCGTACCTGGGCGAACACGCCGCGAAGAGGCCGAAAGCGCCGTCGACATGCAACCAGGCTCCGTGCTCGTCCCGCAGCCTCGCGAGGGCGACCAGGTCGTCGAAGGAGGTGGTGTTCACGGTCCCCGCGTTGCCCACGATGATCGCCGGAACCGAGGTGTTCGCGCGTAGCTCGGACGCGAGCGCTTCGGGATCTACGGCCTCCGTGCCCGGCAGGCACGGCAGCGTCCTGACACTCGACCGGCCGATGCCCAGCATGGCGAGCGCCTTGTGGATGCTCGAGTGGGGCGCTCCACTGTACACGCGGACCGGCCCCAGTGCGTGCGTCCCAGCCTGCGCGACATCGATCCCCCGCTGCCGACCGAGCCATTGGCGCGCGGTCGCCAATCCCGCGGCGTTCGCCATCGTCGCGCCGGACACGAAGACGCCGGACTGCTCGCCGGGCAGGGCGAACAGCTCGCGCAGCATGTGGATCGTCTCGATCTCGAGGTGCGCGGTGACGCCTTCGCCGTTGTCCTGGTCGAAGGCGGCCGTCAGCCAGTCGCCGACGATGGCCGCCGGCGTCGCGCCGCCGACCACGTATCCGAACGAACGAGGGCCGGCGCTCGCGGTCAGTTCGGGATAGTAGCGGTCCGTGAACGTCGCGAGCGCGGTCGCGCCGCCGACGCCGGTCTCGGGGAGCGCGAGCGGCTCATGGGTCGTCGGGGCGAGTCCGACCGGACGTTCGTCGACCTCACCGAGGAATCGCCGAGCCAGGTCGGCAGCCGCCGTGAGGAGCGGCACGAGTCCGTCGCGGTCCCGTCGAAGCCACTCATGCATCGACCGGGTCACCTCATCGCGCGCGCACGACCGCGAGCGCAGCCTCCAGCACCTCGTCCCGGCCGCGGCGGATCCCTTCGATCGTCCGCTCGATGGGGACCGTGGGCAGGACGCCGACGTTGTGGAGCTGCGTCCCGTCATGCTTCAGGACGCGCATCCCGGTCCACCGGACCTCATATCCGCCGGGCAGATGGAACGGGTTCTGGTTGCCGTTGACGCCGCCGGTCGGCTGCCCGACGATCTCGCCGAGCCGGTAGTGCTCGACGATGCCCATGACGCTCTCGGCGGTGCTCATCGCTCGCGCGTCGGTGAGGAAGGCGATGCGTCCGCGGAACCGTGGCTGCAACGGCGGCAGCACCCAGCGCTCCGTATCGTAGCCAACGACGTCCACCCGATCCGGCGCGATGTAGCGCGGGATGGAGAAGTGGGCGGAGTAGAGTGTGTCGCCCGTGAGATGTCGAAGCACCTCGCCATCGCTGGCGGGGAACCCGCGCATGTCGAAGATCACGGCGTCGCTCGCCGCGAGCTCCTCGATGCGCGACCGGATCGCGGCGATCGGGGCCCGCGTGAGATCCACGTACATGACATCCTCGGCGAGCGACGCGATCGCCGGCGGGCGCGCCTCACGTACCCCGGTGCGCCCGCGTCGCGAGACGTCGCAGACGACCCGTGCGGTGTCGCGCGCGAGGATGAGACGGGCCGTGGACCCGCGCGGTCCCTCGCCCAACGTCGCGAGCGCCCGGACGCGCTTGTACTGCTTGGAACCGGAGACGAAGCGCTCGAGCTCGCCGAGCGAGCGGAGCGCATCGACTCCGTCGATCGATGCGATCACGTCGCCGCGTTCGATGCAGCCCTCGGACGCGGTCGTGTCGTGCGCCACGATGACGATGCGTTCCTCCACGATCTCCGCGATCAGCGGAAGTCCTGCCCGGCCGTCCGTCACCGGGTGGCTGACGGTACCATGACCGTCGGCGAGGCGCGCGATCATGAGGCGGAGCGTCTGCAGCAGGTCCTGCGCATCGCGATCGCGCTGCGTCCGTTCGAGCGCCTCGGTCAACGCCGCATGCCAATCGGCGTCGACGACGTCGAAGTAGGGATAGAAGTGCTGCATCACGTTCCACGCGATGATCACGTCGGCGGCTCGCAGCGCCTCATCGGAGGCGTCGAGTCGATCGATCGCCACGCGGTCGAGCGCGGCATCCAACGTCGGATCCGCGGGGAGTGGCGCCGATCCGATCGTGTGGCCATCGCGGCTATACAGCGCGAGCGGGATGTCCGCGACGAGCCCGCCGCCGATCGCCTTCCGCACGACGGCACCCGGAGCCGGTCGCTCGGCGAAGAGCGGCTCCCGTCGCTGCACCGTGAACGGCTTCGCGACCGTCAAGTGCCGCGAGTCACGATGCGCATCCGGGCCCTGGATGCGGAACTGGTTCCCCGGCGCGATGCCGAACCAGCCGCCGCTCCCGCCCGTCGGCATCGTCGGCTTCGGCGGTGCGCCGCTCTCGAAACCGGCGTCCGTGAGCGGTACGTCGGTCCACGCGTCGGACGGGCCGGTCCGCACCAGTACCCGGAAATCATCGAAGGACAGCGCCGCCGATCCCGTACGTACGCCGCCGACGACGAGCCATCGCGCTTCCGGGTCCAGGTGCGATTCGATGCCGTATCGCTGCCAATCGGCGGACGCGATGCGCGTCTCGTCGCGCACGCTCGTGGCGCCGGTCGCATCGAGGACCTGGAGCGTGAGCGCGGCCCGGCTGGCCGGACCCATCGCGCGGGCGACCGCCTCGACGCGGACGTCCTTCCCTCGATGCATCGTCACATCCACGCCTTGCGAGAAGCTCGCGATGGCGGGGAATCGCAGCGACTCACTCACGCGTCCGACGCGATGGCTCTGGTACAGATGGATCGTACCGAGGGCGACGCCTTGGTGCTGCCAGGCCACGACGTCCACGCCCTGCGTATCCGACGGTGCGGCGAGGTCCGTCAGTGGAGGGGCGGCACGCTCCAGATGGATCCGGACGGTCGGCGCGATCCGGGCGAAGAGGCCGACGAGCTCGCGCCGCAAGACGTCCGCCGAGCTCGCATCCTTCACGCGACGGGCGCCCAGCACCGCGAATCGTTCCCAGTCGACGGCGCTCGCCTCGTCGGACGGATGGAAGTACCTGACGTATCCGTAGAGCCGCGCGAAGGCGCTCAGGTTCTCTACGGACCGGGAAGCACGCGCGTGGGCTCCCCGCTCGCCACGCACGGTCCCGCCGAGCGACGCCGACGGCGCGGCGGGCACGCACGCGAGTAGTCCGGCGAGCGCCAGCACACTGGCGAGCGCGTAGCCATGCCGATGATTTCGGACGGGCATCGAGGGATCCTCCGGTAAGCGGCGAAAGCACGCTTCTCGGACTGGGTCACCTCAATCGCCATTCCGGGACCGGACGCAATGACCAAAGAGCCCTCAGGCCCTCCCCGCGAACCGCTCGTACAGCTTCAGCGCTCCCGGATTCGCCAGCGCGTCGGTGTTCTTCACCGGCCGCCCGTGGATCACGTCGCGCACCGCGATCTCGGAGATCTTCCCGCTGATCGTGCGCGGGATGTCCTCGACGGCCTCGATCACCTTCGGCACGTGGTGCGGGCTCGTCTCGGCGCGAATCGTCCGCCGGATCTTCTCGCGCAACGGCTCGTCGAGCGTGACGCCCGGCTTGAGTCGCACGAAGAGCACGATGCGCACGTCGCGGTCGGGGCCGCTCACGACATCCTGCCCGACGACGATGCTCTCGATCACCTCGGGGAGCCGTTCGACCTGCCGATAGATCTCGGCCGTGCCGATGCGCACGCCGCCGGGGTTCAGCGTCGCGTCGCTGCGCCCGTGGATCTTGAGTCCATCGTGCGCGGTGAGCTCGGCCCAGTCACCGTGGCGCCAACAGTCGGGGAAATGCTCGAAGTACGCCGCGCGGTACTTGCTCCCGTCGGCATCATCCCAGAACGCGACCGGCATCGAGGGGAACGGCTTCGTGCAGACGAGCTCGCCGGCCTCGCCGACGATCGGCTTCCCGGTCTCGTCCCACACCTCGACCGCCATGCCGAGTCCGCGGCATTGGAGCTCACCGCGCCGGACGGGGAGCATCGGGTTCGCGAGCGCGAAGCACGAGATGATGTCGGTGCCGCCGGAGATGCTGCCGAGCTGCACACCGGGCTTCACGTCGGTCGCGACATAGTCGTAGCTGTGCTCGGCGAGCGGGCTTCCCGTCGAGAGGATGCTGCGCAGCGCGTCGAGTCGCGCGCCGCCGCGCTCGCCCATCGCGACGGGCCGCAGTCCCTCCTTCTGCGAGAGCGCGAGGAACTTCGCGCTCGTCCCGAACACGGCCACGCGCTCCTCGGCCGCGAGCGTCCAGAGCGCGTCCTTCCCGTCCGTCGGCATCGGCGCGCCGTCGTAGAGCACGATCGTCGCCTCGCTCGCGAGCGCGCTCACGAGCCAGTTCCACATCATCCAGCCACAGGTCGTGAAATAGAAGATCCGCTCGAGCGGCCGCAGGTCGCAGTGGAGCCGGTGTTCCTTAAGGTGCTGGAGCAGCGTGCCGCCCGCGCCATGCACCATGCACTTCGGCAGGCCGGTCGTGCCGCTGCTGTACATGATGTAGAGCGGATGGTCGAACGGGAGGCGCTCAAACTGCTCGGGCGCCGTGTCACCCGTGGCGAGGAACGCGTCCCACCACTGCGCGATCTCGACGCCGGGGAGCGGATGCACGTCGCCCTTCCGTCGCGCGGCCGAGGCGTGACGCGGCGGCGCGCTCCCGAGGAACGGAACGACGACCACGCGCTCGACCAACGGCAGCGCCGCGACGATCTCGCGCACGCGCTCGAGGCAGTCGATCCGCTTGCCGGCGTAGCGGTAGCCGTCGGCGACGATCAACACCCGCGGCTCGACCTGGCCGAAGCGGTCGAGCACGCCCTTCGCGCCGAAGTCGGGCGAGCACGACGTCCAGATCGCGCCGACCGTCGACGCGGCGAGCGCGGCGATCACCGCCTCGGGGATGTTCGGGAGGAAGCCGGCGACACGGTCCCCCTTCCCCACCCCCATCGCACGCAGCGCACCGGCGGCGCGACGGACCTCGTTCGCGAGCTCGGCGAAGCTCAACTCCCGTCGCCGGCCCGACTCGTCGCGCGCGATGA